>JAAZUV010000196.1 GCA_018623995.1 Methanobacteriota archaeon | reverse complement strand
GACGCTGTTGAAGAAGCTGCAGAGGCTGAAGAAGCACCTGCAGAAGAAGAAGCAGTTGTCGAAGAAGCCGCTGAAGAAGAGGCTCCAGCTGAAGAAGCATCTTCCGATGACGTCGACTACAGTTCAATGACTGTTGCAGAACTCAAAGAACTCCTCAAGGCGGCAGGCAAACCTGTCTCCGGTAAGAAGGCTGAACTTATCGAGCGCTTGCAAGAGTAATCAGCGAACATTTGACAACCCTTGACGAAGAGGGTGGTTCATGCAGCGACTTGCCATCATTGGTGGAACGGGTCTTCTCAACATGGCAACTGGGCAACCATTTGCAGATGCTGGACTTGAGGTACTTGCAACGGATTCGTTTGAAGTTGAAACGCCATATGGCAATGTCCCGCTGAAGTCGTTTCAACTTCGACACGACTCATCCGAGAAGACCCTCGTCTTCCTGCAGCGTCATCACAATGAGGGCAAGTCAAACAAGCCACCTCACAACATCAACCACCATGCGAACATCTGGGCACTGAAGCATGCCAATATGGATGCGGTTCTCTCTGTCTGTTCAGTAGGTTGCATTGTCGAAGATTTCCCTCCTGGTCGCGTTGGATTGGCCAATCAATACATCGACTTTACAGGACAAACAACAACGTTTCACGATGAAGAGGCTGAATTTACTTCGGTGACAGTCCCGTTCGATCAAGCCATGAATGCATCATTGGAGACAGTTCTACGCCAAGACCAGAATCTGAATGGTGAACGTCTATTCTTCACATACTGGCTGGCACAGGGCCCTCAATTTGAAACGGCAGCTGAAGTTCTTGCCATCGAGAAACTTGGCGGCCATGTCGTTGGAATGACCATGCCTCGAGAAGCCAAACTCTGTCGAGAAGTCGAGATGCCCTATGCAGCATTGCTCATTGGTTCGAATTGGGCAGCTGGAAAAGAACCAGGTGATGCAAGTGCAGATTTGAGTCATGAGGCTGTCTCAGCAGAAGCCAATCGTCGACTTGGACCAGTCTGGGCATGCATTACATCCCTGCTGACACAATGATTTAGAGCGTTCAAGAAGACCATCAAATATGGAACCTTTCTCGGTTGAATCTTGGCTTGCATCCGATGATGAAGATGTTTGGACTGGAATGATGCAACGTGTTGCAGCCTTTCATCACAAGCACGACTTTGCCGGAAACAACGGACATGATATGGGGTACAGAATCGCTCTCACCGTTGAAGAACTCGGTGAATTGGCAGCAGCCATCACCAAGAACAAGCCGATTGAGGAAGTGGCAGAAGAGATGGCAGATGTGCTTATTCTTTTGATGGGCCATTCTTTGGCAATGAACATCGATCTCAAGGCTTCGTTTGAGGCGAAAGTCGACAAGATCATGCAACGTCCTGCTCGAAAGGGACGACTCGGAATTCGAGTTACCGAATACACAGATTCATGATTTTGTCAGAATCATGTAGGTTGTTGGATGTTCATTCTCGCTGCTTTGCGGTGTTGATTCGATGATTTCTCGATGCCATTCATCACCAAACAAGCCAACTTTGACATCACCAGAATTGGATGTCTCAACCGATGTGAGATGAATCTCTTCTACCATGTCTCGACATTGCTCGTAGACGTTGGCACCACCGATGATCCAACATTCGTTACAATTGTTGGCCTTTGCAACATCAATTCCTTCCTCTATAGAATAGACGACATCTGCATTGGCGAGGGCGTATTCACGGTTCCGAGTCACAACGATGTTGATGCGATCGACGAGAGGTCTGTACATCTCAGGAATGGTTTCCCAAGTCGTCCGTCCCATGAGGACTGCACTGTTTCCAGTACCGAGCGTCAACCGCTTGAAGCGAAGCATGTCCGACCGAAGGCGCCAAGGCAATCCGTTTTCTTTGCCAATGCACCCGTCCAAATCCATGGCAAGGATCATTTTCAGTTGCATAGAAATCAAACCGAGATAGGTGCAGAGATGTGTGGATGATGTTCGTAACCGATCACATCGATGTCATCATAGGTGAATCCATCAATGTCCATGATGGTTTCATCCAACTTCAACGTAGGAAGCGGAAGAGGGTCTCGGCTGATTTGTTCTCGAGCCTGATCAAGGTGATTCATGTACAGATGTGCATCGCCAAGCGTATGAACGAATGTTCCTGCCTCAAGCTCGCATACCTGAGCCATCATGTGCGTCAAAAGTGCGTACGAAGCAATGTTGAATGGAACGCCAAGAAAAACATCAGCGCTTCGTTGGTACAGTTGACAATTCAACTTACCATCGGCGACGTGGAATTGGAAGAAAGCATGACAAGGCATTAGTGCCATCTCATCGAGTTCACCAACGTTCCATGCTGAAACGATGATGCGTCGACTGTTTGGATTGTTTTTGATTTGATCAATTGCTTGTTCGACTTGATCGATGATTCGCCCATCTTTGGCTTCCCATTTCCGCCACTGCTTCCCATAGACGGGTCCAAGGTCACCGTTTTCATCGGCCCATTCGTTCCAGATTCGAACACCGTTCTCTTGGAGGTATTTGACGTTGGTATCACCCTTGAGGAACCAAAGCAATTCATGAACAATGGAACGTAGGTGAAGCTTCTTTGTGGTCACCATTGGGAACCCTTCGGAAAGATCGAAACGCATCTGGTAGCCGAACACAGAAAGTGTTCCCGTGCCCGTCCTATCGCCCTTTTCGACACCGTTGTCGAGAATGTGTTTCATTAGGTCAAGATACTCTTGCACAGGCTCACCAAAGGTCTGTCATCGATGGAAGCCCTTGAGGGTTACCGAGCATCAAGGAGCGCCGAGTGCGAGGATGCTTCCCATCAACTGGTCTGTGAAACGTCGATAGAGGGCTGCAAGTTCACTTCGAATTTCGTGCTCTTCCTTCTCAGCAAGCGCCTTCAGTGATGTTGCGGATTGATTCCCTCCGTTGACATCGGTCAGCCACTGATACCAGCTAACCCCTTCTCCAGATTGAATCGTCACTCGCTTGTGCAATCGTGGAAGTTTGTGTTTTTGTGGCTCCATCATCGCCCTTGTTCCAAGCAATGCGATTGGAACAACCACACTGTTTGGATAGGATGCAGCCAATCGAGCAACACCTGTCTTTCCAGGCAAGAGGAACGGTGCTTCTGTTCGCTTCGAGCGAGT
>JAAZUV010000044.1 GCA_018623995.1 Methanobacteriota archaeon | reverse complement strand
GAGTAAAATCTGGGAATTTATCCTTGAACCAGTTGCGGACTGATGGACAAACTTTGTCCACCAGTCCGCAACTGGTTCAAGGATAAATTCCCAGATTTTACTCGTCCACAAAAGCTTGCAATTCCGACGATCATGGATGGAGGACATCTCCTTCTTTGTTCACCAACAGGTTCAGGTAAAACGCTGACTGCTTTCTTGACCATCATTGATCAACTGGTACGAAAAGCCTTGAATGGCAAGTTGGAAAAACGCATTCATTGTGTGTACATTTCACCGATTAAAGCGCTTGCAAACGACATCCAAAAGAACCTGATAGGGCCGTTGAATGAAATTTCAGAACGATTTTTGCCAGATCGTGCGCAGGAGATTCGAGTAGGTCTCCGTACGGGCGATACGCCACAATCCGAGCGACAAAAGATGCTTCGAAACCCACCACACATCCTCATTACAACACCTGAAAGTCTTGCTATTGCAATTACATCACCAAAATTCCAACCGATCATCAGCGATGTTGAATACATGATTATCGACGAATTGCATTCTCTCGTCCCAACCAAGCGTGGCGTCCACCTTGCCCTGACATTGGCGTATTTGGACACACTTCTCGAACGGCCCGTGCAGCGAATTGGTATTTCAGCAACCATGGAACCGTTGGAAACCGTTGCAGAATATCTTGTCGCCAGCGATGATCGAGAATCAAGGGGTGACGGACAAAAAGTGCACATTGCAAAGGTATCGGGTTCAAGAGAACTCGACCTTGACATTTTGTTGCCTCATCCAAAATTCAGTGATCTTCCTGTTCTGAAAGTACTTGACGAGAACATCAGCGTTATCGCAGATCTCATTTCGGCACATACAACAACACTGGTCTTCGCCAACACAAGAAAAATGACAGAAACGCTTGTACAACGACTAAGGCGACCAGAATTTGGACTTGGTGAGCTTGTTGCAGGCCACCATGGATCCATGGACAAAAAAATCCGTTTGAACGTTGAGCAACAACTCAAGAACGGGCATCTACGTGCCGTCGTGACTTCATCTTCGTTGGAGATGGGGATCGATATTGGAACGGTTGACATGGTGATTCAACTTGGATCTCCGGGTGACATCGCTACAGCACTGCAACGCATTGGACGTGCAGGCCACCACGTTGGTGGTATACCGCGTGCACGATTTTTGCCTTCAAGTGTTGACGATTTGATCGAGCTTGCTGCGTTGCAAGCTGCCATTCAATCAGGTGAAATGGACCGTCTTGATTTCCCAGAAAACTGTCTCGACGTTGTTGCCCAATTCCTTATCGGACTGGTCATCATCAATCAAATCGACATCGATGAAGCGTTTGAAATCGTTTCCAGTGCATGGAATTATAGAAACTTCGAATACGATGATTTCATTGAAGTTTTGGACATGCTGGAAGAAGAGCGTCGTGTTTGGATCGATTGGGAGGACAACACGTACGGTAAGCGAGGTTACGCTCGAATGATTTACTACACCAACATCGGTACCATTGCACCTGACAATTCCTATCTTGTGTTCAATGCAGAAGGGTCCATTCTTGGTCAATTATCAGGCTCCTTTGTCTCAAACCTACGCGGTGGTGACGTCATTCTCCTCGGTGGTTCGACCTATCGAGTCACGAACATCCAAGGTACTCGCGTCAACGTATCCAGTGTAACAGGGTACAGACCTACGGTACCATCATGGTCAGGAGAGGCACGCTCTCGAAGTCGTGAATTGTCCTCATCTCTTCTCTCCTTGATTCGGCATTGTATGATATCGCTGCGAAGGGAGCAAGATCCTCGCGTTGTACTACGCGATGCATATGGATTGTCAAATTCCGTTTCCAACGCCATTGCTCGTCATTTGGAAGAACACACCATCGATACGTTCCAAGTACCTGAACCAAATCGTATTTTGATTGAACAAATCATCGGCACAGGACATCCTGCATACCTCATCACAACCTGTCGAGGTCGTGCGTTCAACACAGCCCTCGGTTACTTCATGGCAGGTATTGCAGAAACATCCGGTGTCAGCGTCATCGAGTTGTCCTTCGACGAAAATGGCCTCTTAATACGAACTGCTCAAGAGGTTGATCCAGGTCAGTTGTACGATGCTTTCCGCTCAAACAACCACATCGAAGTGATCGAGAGATACATCATCAACACCCAGATATTTGCCAAGCGATTTAGAGAAGTTGCTGGCCGTTCAATGATTATTCCAAAACGCGTTGGTGCTGAGGAAATCAGCCCTCAACAATTCCAACAAAAAGCAGAGGCACTTCTCACACGACACAGAACCATGGAAGGTTCATTGCTGATGCGGGAGGCCAAGAACGAGGTATTGTTTGGTGATATTGACGTCTTCGGACTCAACCAATTCCTTGAATCTTGCATTGTGGGAGATGCACGAATCGTCCACACCAAGGTAACAATTCCATCAAGACTCGGAATGAGTCTGTACATGTCGGCCTTCGAAGACCTCATGTCGATGAAGACAAGGGCATTCCTTGTCAAAGACATTGATCCAGAAGTGCTTCGCCGCCTGATGGGCACCCGCAGTCTCGCTACCGAGATGACTGCGGAGCAGTTGGACAAATACTACAGCGATAAGGCACCTGTACCACATTCACCTGAAACACTGTATGAACTGATGCAGCACGGAGGTGGTCTCGATCGAGAATTCAACAATCCACTGTATCGCGAAAAGATGGAAGGTATCGAGTTGGAAGTGATTCGATCCTGGGTTGAAGAACTTTGTAAGGCAGGAAAAATCACGAAAATCAACGGTACCGGTCAAGACGATATTGACGGCAAATGGTTCAACCCGTTCATGGCAGAAATACACGGAACATTGGCTTGCTTGGCAGAAAGTGATTCAAGTTCCATTGTCGACCTTCGTGATTTCGATACGAAGAATATGTCCTTTGAAATCGCTACTGAATTTGATGGAACAACGCCAACGGCATGGAAGACCATGTCCGTTGGGGATCCGCACGAAGCTCTTCGTGTGAAAATTCTCGAAATTCTTGGTTCAGAAGGGCCGAAAACAACTGAATCGCTTCATCAGAGACTTCCTTTCCCAGAAAAATCCGTTGACCGTATTGTCCACGAGTTGGAGACGCGTAACGTCATCTCGGTCGGCTTTTTCACACAAACCGATGATGCTGAATTGATTTTGAAAGTCGATGAACATCGAATCACTGGTGGAGAAGAAGAGGTTGTTGAGTATCGATGGATACAGAACCTCGTCTTGGACAAATCGTTCAAGAAATACGCCGATGTATTCGATGCATTCAACGAACACGTGTTGGTTCAAAAGCAACAAGAACTTCTCTACAGAATCGAAGATTTCCGTTTCAAGGATTGGAAGGATTTGCAACTTGATTCCGATGTTGTCAGCGGGCGTCTGCTTCACAATCGAATGGGGTATACGACAAAGAACAACATCCCTATGCTTCTGGGACTGAAGCCTGAACCGTGGATTGGAGCTATGGAAGAGGAGGTCCTATCCAAACTCCAGCCAGATGAGAACATCACACGTCAGGAATTGGTTCAAGATTTTCCCAAAGGAGAGGAGCATCGTCAACTCGAGCGAGATGTCAAGAACGCTATTTCGAACCTCGATCGCCAGATGTTGTTCGTCAAACAATTCGAAGAAGTCATCGGAAGAAGGCGACGTTTGTCGTTGTTCCACAAAGTTCATGGCGTCTATGAACCAATGGACTTTGAAGACGCACTTGAGGAAGTTGTACGTCGGATGGGGCCTGTTAAAGCGAGCACGCTCAGGTTTTACGTTTCAAGAAATTACGAGGATCTTCTCGTGGCTTTGCACAATCTCGAAACAAGTGGTCGGATTTCCAAGGTAACGGCCCTTGTCCCAGATACTGAAGACTTCTATTGTACGCCTGCTGAAGTCGAAATGCTGCAAGTTCCGAGGCGAGAAGATCGAACCATTCGTATCTTGACGCAATCCGATCCATATGTGTCTCGATTCATTTGGGAAGTTCGTTCTGCTCTCGATCGGGGTTGGTACCTGCCTGTTTTCAAAGGTGTTGATCCCGTTGGAAAAGTCCTCATGTTCCGTGTCAACGATTATCTTGAAATCAAGGACATGCATGTTCCAACAGCGTATTTTGAAGAGTTCTGTGATGCGTTCCACATCCTTCTCGAAAACCACGCCGACCAGTTGGTTGACGTTGCTATTCTCACCAACGTCAACAGCGAACCAATTTCTGAACTAAGTCAACCAATGCGAGATGGACTTGAGCGCATAGGCTTCAAGCAAGTAGGAGAACGTATGATACGTGGTGGTGTGGTCGATCCACAACCCAGAGAAATTGCCGAACGTGCCTTGTTCCATCAGCACCATCTCCATCAAGAAACACGACACGAAAACGAAACCTTAGCGCTTCGAAAAATCAAGGAAATTCGAGACGATTTCGCACTTCGTGGTCGCTGCGAAGTGTTCAGAACCAATCTCAAGTCGATGGCGAGTGCAAATCGGTTGCACAAGGGTGTTAACATGCGTGGACACCAAGTTTGGGCTCCTTACGAGTATTTCGAAAACCTGCTCACCATCCGTGGCATTCCTCCTGAGGAAGATTTGGTCGATATCATTGAATTTTTCAGCACGCAAACCGATCCGAACATCTTCAAAGAACGGCATGCATTGACACAATCTGAATTCCGAAAACTGGTCCAGCCTCTCATTCGTACGGGACACATTGTCGAAGATTTCCGTGGAGGATTCCGTGCAGTTCACTCACGAACCGACGAAGACCCCGTTCACCTACGCCGAGAATACTTGCGCAACTTGGTGAGTGATTATCCAGTGATCACCATTAAGCAACTGCTCCGGCTATCAGGCACTCCGTTCAAACCTGAAGAATTGAAAGCTGTTCTCAATGAGTTCGAAGAAGATGGAACGCTGGTCAAAGGATTCCTTATTGAAAATCTACACGAAGTCTGCTGGGGAAGAAAAGAGCTGCTCGAATCTGCAAAATCGATCAATCCAATTCGAGACTTCGTCTTACCCCCTACGGATCCAATCGCCCCATACTTTGGTGACGTCTTGAAAGAAAAGTTTGGTTTTGGGAGTGCCTATCTTGTCTTCAAGAATGCTGAACCAGTAGCCGCTTTCAAAGCCAACACGCGTAATAAGACCATCGATGTCACAGATTACGAAGGAAGCGAAAAGGGTTGGCGCGTGGTCAAGGAATTTGCCTGGGAGCATCAAATGCCACTCAAGACAGAACTACGAATCGGTGGAAAGAAAATAAATTGATTGTCAATACAATTTACCGAATTCATTAATTTTCAACTACAATGAATGTTCACATGGCGCTAAAGAATACGCTGACTCGCAGGCAATGGAGTTATGAACGTCCAATCGCTGAATAGACCATGGCGAAAGGCTCTCCTACGGTCGCAACAGCATTGATTTTGATGATGTTGGCATCCACATGTCTCGTTGCTTCAACGCAAGCGCAGTCCAGTGTGGTTGAGGATATGGAAATCCTACATACCGCTGTCAATCCGGACAACAACAAAACGTATCACTTGCTTACTGCATCATCTTGGGAAGATGCTGCCTTCAAGGCACGATCTCTTGATGGGTATCTAACAACCATCGATGATGCAGAGGAAAACACATGGGTGTTCGATACGTTTGCAAGTTTTGGTGACCAAAGCCGCCATTTGTGGATCGGATTGAACGACGTCCAGGATGAAGGCATATACCGTTGGCATGACGGCACTCCGTTCCTCTACCGAAATTGGGGTGTTGATCAACCGACTGGTGGTGATGATTCAGATTACGTGCACATCGCTTCGACGAACATGGGCAACATCATGCCTCAAACATGGAACGACTTGGAAAACAATCCAGAATACTTCCCAGTCTACGGTGTCGTTGAGGTTGGTCCTGGTGCCGATTTCTCTCTCCGATTTGATGGTCTTGAAGACCACATTGTCATCGATCACGACGAAGGTTTGGTGGCAAATGGGACCTTGAGCATTGAAGCCACGGTCAAAGCAACGAGTCTTGACGGTATTCGCTTCATTACCATGAAGGGCGACTATGGATGGGGAATGTACCTCTCAAATGGTGCCGTTGGTTATGCATCGGAATACAGCCTCTCCAAACACCCAACATCCAACATGAGCATCACTGAAAATACGTGGCACTCCATTGGCGTTCATGTCACCGAAGGCGTTGGTGGCATGTTTACGATTGATGGCGTTCCTGCAGGTAACATTTCAGCCGAAGACGCCAACATTCCGGAGGGAGATTTTGGTTCCAACGATTGTTTCACCTCCGGCGACTCATGCGATGAATTGTACATCGCCCGAATGGGTGCAGGATGCGATTGCTACCACTTTGAGGGAATCATCGACGACGTCACCATTTCGTTCTACGAGGACGAGATGTGGGAACCGATCAGCCACTGGACGTTCTGGGAAGGCGAAGGAGGCGACACTGGTGATGCATTGAACGATGCAACAATGAATCGTGTTGGAACAATCCATGGAGCGGATTGGGTCATGCCAGATGGTTCGATCGTTGCACAAGCAGTCGAACTACCCAACGATGAATTCCTTGTCTTAGAGAACATACAGGAAGGCGACACACTGTTGTTCTATGCTGAACTTGATGAGTACACCTTCATGACGGATATCGCCATCTATTCGTGGTCTGAAATATTCTTCGACGATTGGGAGTACGAAGAAAACATGCTCTTCGATGCGTATGTTGGTTATGATCGCATACCTGCACCATGGGATTACGACATGGAGCTAACGAGTTATTGGGGATCCGTTTTCAATTCGTGGGCATGGCCTGAATACGACGTCATGTGGTACTCAGTTGTTGCCAAACAAGACATTGAGGAATTGGAAATCATTGCATCTTGGGAAGTTGCTGCAGCACCTCCAAGCCTCGATGAAATGACGCAGTTGTTCAACGGCGTCCCAATCACATCGCAAACCGTTGCATCCGATCGTGACAGTTGGGATGCTGCACTGGAATATTACTACGTCAATGTCACAGATTCACTAACGGAACTCAAGATTGAGACCTACGGTGGCAAAGGCGACATCGACCTCATTCTCTCTTCTGGAGGTCCAATCGACCCGAATTACTACTATTACGAAGAACCCTATTTTGATGAGTTTTCAAGTGAAGGGACGCAGCAAAGCAACATCGCTTGGTCAACCAACGATGGTAACGGGGAAGAAGTCAATCTGTTCGATGTGGAACCTGGTATTTACTACATCACAGCCTTCACGTATCGCAAGGCCTCTGATTTTACAATCGTCGCTGACTTCACATACGCACCGGCCAACGCAGACCCATCGACTGCTATCGAATTGCAAGATGGTATTGCCTATGGACCAATGAGCGGTTACAATGGACTTGACCAATATTTCTTCATCGAGGTTCCAACTGGAACGGAGCGACTGGAAGTTGATTTGGACGGTGGGTTTGGCGAGGCAACCTTGCACATGCGCTATGAAAACACACCGACTGCAAGTGAGGCTGACCATCATTCAGGGGCGCCTGGTGCAGGAGATAAAATCGGATTCAACAATCCAACGCCTGGAAAGTGGCACATTATGCTCGATTCTGAAAGTGTGTTCAGTGGCGTCTCAATCACAGCTTCCTTCGAAGACCTCTACGTTTGGGAATACGATGGTACGCCAATTGAGTTGTTCAATGATGAAGACGTCGACGGACTCAGCGCCCCTGCCGGAGAAGAACTCTACTTCTACGTCGATCTTGAGTCTCGTGCAGAAGAACTGATCATCACTACGTACGGTGGAGAAGGTTCACTGTACATCACAGCCAGTGGCGAAATTGACTACGGTGATTTCTTTGGGTTCGATGAATTCGATGAGTTCGATTTCTTCGATGAAGACATGTTTGCTGATGATTTGACCTCCTATGGTGACGGAACCAATCAGGAATTGTACATTTTTTCGCCTGCTGAAGGACGGTTTGATATCACCGTCGTCGCCGAAGACGACTTTTCAGACGTCTCCATTGTTGCTTATTGGAAAGTTGATGATCGCCCCGGTCCTGAACCTGAGCCTGAACCAGAACCTGAGGAAATCATCGCATGCGATGATGGATTGGAAGATTTCTTCGAAGGTTCTGACATCAATGGAGATGGATTGCTGAATGGTGACGAGTTCCGCCGCTCCGGTGCACCCGGAGATGTCGAATTCAGCGACATTGACATTTCAGGTGACGGGTTGATTGAATTCACTGAGGTATTGGCATTTGTTTGTACCTGTGAAAACGAACTTGATCTCTTCATGGAACAACTACCAGACAAAACAGCAACAGAATTCTTTGCATCCTTGCCGTTCAAGAACGAAATTGATATCGAAGCACTCGACATGAACAAGGATGATTATGTTGATTTCACCGAAATTGAGAAAGCAATGGCAACGTGTACTACAACATACAATCCATTCGACAGTGATGGAGACGGCATTCCGGACATCGATGATCAGTTTCCAGACGACCCGAGTGAATCAAAGGATGCAGATGGCGATGGCATCGGTGACAATGCAGACTTTGCGCCAAGCGTGGCAAACGATATGCTCTATGGTGCTGGTGGTGCTATCCTCATTGTCCTGATTGGCCTAATGGTCCTCTTCGTTCGCGGTGGAGGAGGTTCAGGACAAAACATGGACCAAGAGTGGAACAAGACAGATGCGTTCGCAGAGCAGATGTTGAACAATCTCGCACCTGCCCCTTCGTTAGGTAGGGAGGTGTTTCAATCGAGTATCACGAACGAAACAGCACCACCTGCTCAACCATCAAGCGTACCCATCTACGACTTTGGTGAAGCCAGTTTTGAACCAGAACCTGTTGAAGAGCAGCCTGCGGCAAGTCTGATGGGAATGATGGATTCAAACGGTCGAGAACACATTGAATTTCCACCCAACAGTGGCCGACTGTGGCATCGCGACAACCCAGACTCTGCCTGGATTAAGGACTAGTCTTCGATTTTTTCTTTCGTAATCCAGCTGCATCCATCAGTCGAAGGATGTGTCTATGCAATTCGGGAAGCAACTCAAACATTGCAATCGCCATCACAAACATGGCAAAGAGCGAAACAACCCTTGCTGCATACGAATGTCCGAATTCAAACATGCTCAAACCGAGGTATTCCCAACCTTGGTAGGAGAGATGCATCCAAACAAGTCCTGCATTGCGGAACAAGTTGAGAATGTGGATAATTGGAATTGTGAACAAGAGCGCACGAATCCGACGCTTTCGATCAACATCGAGTACTGAGATCGCTCCAATAAAGACAATCATCGATTGAAGAGCGGTACAAGCAAGTACGAAATTGATGCCGATAAATCCGCCATCAGCCATGATCAGTTCTGTCTGGAACGGATGTTCTGCAAAACCATCGGTCATGAACCACTTGTTTCCATCCCAATCGTCCCAAAGAAATCGGCCTTCTTCGGTGTTGACGTAGGTTTCACCAAGTTTGATTTCGACCGTTCCAGTGAACGAAAGGAACATTGCAACTTGGGATGCTACGAACCATATCGCTAAGACGGAAAGCCATGGAATGTGCGCGACGAGAAGATACGGGCCACCTGCATATGCAACGCAACCACGTGCCCAATTGAGTGCTGCTCGATCACGTTCTGTCAAGGAGCGGGCTTCTGCAATCACCAACGCAACTGCAATCGGCAAAGCAAGTGCAGTCATGATGGTGAGAACGAGATCTTCTAGCTCAAAGTAAT
>JAAZUV010000195.1 GCA_018623995.1 Methanobacteriota archaeon | reverse complement strand
CTTTGCTTGAGAAAGCAGCCCTTAGAGTATCGCCTATGGCTTACGCTGAATGGGTCCGAAATCCAAGGCTTTCGGAGGCCTTTGGTTGGATGGGCTGAACCTATCTTTTGAGTTCGTTCTCCAAGAATTTGACAAAATGGTCCATGTGTTTGTTGTATTTTTCAACAAACTTTTCCGGTAGTCGAGAGATGATGGATCCACGTAGTGCTTTGAGGTTCCTGCCCTTCCAGTACCTCTGCAACTCACCAAACATTCGCAGGTTCATCAGTTGTTCACCAAACGAATTCTTGCAACAACGCTTGTTTGTGTTGTTGCTTCGTGAATTGAACCTGACCTGTTTGTTTGTTGTTTGGTCATAGTTCATTTTGCTGTTTCTTCTCCCTGTGCGTTTCTTTCTTCCTTTGTTCTTCTGACTGTTGCTCATGTTTTCTATCCTCTTTTGCTTTCTGTAATGTCAAGCGATTCCGCCAAACAGAATTCAGAATTCTTAGCAGTAGATTAGAGGACGTTAGAGCATAGAAATTCCCACAGGTAACATATACATCTGTCATCGAGAGTATATGAATGCATCGTAGGAAACATCGTTATTGACACATGAGCGTTCTTTGTTCAGCTTTGGCTTTCTCAAGGCCATGCTGCGATGGGCAAAGGAATCGAACGCTGCAATGCATGCAGGAGCGGTATGAATCTGCTAGAGGAATCAAGCTCAAGTCGTTGTTTCTTCCAACCTGTGAGAGAATGGATTCCATTTTCTCAACATCGTTTTCAACAAGGTTGAGGGATTCTTGGACTTGGTCGTTCGTGGGTATTATCCTGTTGACAATCCACTTTCTTTCCTTCAATGAAAACAATACAACGGTTGATTTTTGGTCTCCGTACAATCGAGTCAATGCTGCTTGTCGTTCTCGATTGTTTCTGGAAGGTAGGCCGTACAGATTGAGTTTGATCAATGAGTTGCCTTTTGGTCCACAATGTATGAAATCAGGGGCGGAGTAGACCTTCCACCTTCCGTGCTGTGTTGGTGTCGTTAATTCAATTCGTTTGATTGATCCTTGAGCAAGTAGATTCTGGATTTCGGGATGTTGGATGAGCGCGATGCATGTTTCTATCCCCATATCGATCAAGTGTTGCTCTGGTCGTTTTTCTTGAAACGATGTATGGTGGTTGTGAACTTGAATTCGCTCGATGAGCCGATTCCTCGTTCGCATTGCCTTTTCAAAATCCATTTTGAATCGCGCACGTATGAGGCCATTCGACCACACGGTTCCATTACCATGGTCTTCTACATAGTCGAGAATCACCTCACGAACTGTTTGATGCAAAAGGATCCACGGCGTTTGAATTTGAAAGGCGATGGAAAGAATCTCTCCACGTTCATGATGTCTCGAAACTTGAGCAAGACCGTATCGCAATACGAATGCTCTCGGGCAACGTTGCAGCAAATTGATTCGTGAGTTTGACCATGTAGGTTGTTGTGGAAACATGTTCCAACGAGTTGACTTCAACCCTCATGAAGGCTTCTCTAGAACACACCAATTGAGCGGAGGGCTAGAATACCGTTGGTGGTTGCCCAGAGACTGACTGGCAGCAAGACAAGTCCCATGAAGCGAGCAAAGGTATCTGCCCCGATACGGCCGAAGATGTTGGAAAATGGCCCTCCCCATGAGGCAATGAATCGAAGAACAAGAATGGTGATTCCAGCGATTAACACATTGCCGAGGAGCAATAGAACCGCAAAGAGGATCCCCATTCCTCCGTTCAATGCTGCGGCTCCCACGCCTTGTGCAACCAGACTTGGTTCTGCCAACCAGGACAACCATCCGATGAAGATCCCAAGGAACACATCGCGTTGCATGTCTTCCTTTGGACGCCACTCTTGGAACGAAGGAGGTGTCATCTTGTGGATGAAGGAACCTAGCATGTCGGCTTCGAACGGAGAACCACGTCGTAATGTCATGGCGCACATGAAGGCAAACCAAACGTACATGATGATGGAAACGATGTAGGTCAACGATGCGCTTACCGGGAGCAGGCTGACAAGCAAAACAGGAAGATGAATCATAACAGCAGCGATTCCACCAGCGAGGACAATGCTTGCCCATAGAGCTCCTGGGGGCAACGGTTCCTCAGGTTTGGTCCAACCTTGCCGTGGAAGGGCGAGGAAGATGAGGAACAAACCAGTCGGGAATAGAACTGAGAAATAGGTCATGAGGCTTGTTGGACCACCACCCTCAATTCCCTCGATGGCATCGTTCATGGCCTTGGCACCACCTGTCGGCGACTGGCTCCATGTAACGTGCATGCTGCTATCGACAAGAACCAATGAATCTGCATTACCTGTAGGAGAGGTCGATACAAACTCTTGATTGTAATCGAGAACAATAGGCCAACTGCTGTTAATGGAAGAGCGATAAGCATCAACATCGCTCATCATCGAACCATTTCCAATCACAATTTGCACAACGGCGACATCATCGCGTTGCCCGAGCAACAATTCGAGTTCATTCGCTTGATCTTGAGCAGATTCCGAACCCGGTGCAATCGCTCCAATGGCCAGAACATTGGCATCGCCCATGAGTTCTGACAACGTCGTGAATTCAGCACCTGAAGATTTCAATTCAGCATCGATGAGACGTGCGTTGTCGTTGAGTTGCGCCTCCGTATTCAGGTTGGCGACTGAGAAGCCAACCGGTAACATCAGGAGTGCCATGATCAGCAAGGCGATGAGAATTGGAAGCGGTATTGGCGGGTCTGCATTGAATCCTTTGAATGCAAAACCGAGGAAGCAAGCAACTGTTGTCAAGCTCAGCCACAAACCTGAGCTTGCAAAGCCATCAGATTCTCCTTTTACTTCAAAGCGAATGATTCCAAATGCATGACAATCCGCATTTGGGTTGCCACTTGAAGTCTTGACACAAACCTCAAGATTCGAAGTTCCTTTCTGAAGCACTTCTTTACCTGTCCAAATCCAAGCAGTCTCATTATCTCCAAGACTTCGCTCCATGCGAACTCTACCGATAGAACTCTCCATGACCATGTCACGGTCACGGTTTGTTTTCACATCATCATCCATGGGTCCTCGCAACACCCAGGAGACGGCTGGGTCACCGTTCCCATCAATGAGAACGTCACTTGTGCCCCACGGAAGGGTTGGGAGGAATTCGATGTGGGCTCTGCGTGAAGAGTCGACTTGAATGTATGCACTTGGCTCGTACACCTTTCCAGTCATGATGATGCCTCCAGCGTTGGCTTCAAATCCACCCCATTGCACT
>JAAZUV010000194.1 GCA_018623995.1 Methanobacteriota archaeon | reverse complement strand
TGGGAGACGTTTGACAAGGTTGTTCGAGTCAAGATCGATGGATGGAGCGCACTGATGAAAGCGGTCGAAGCATCGAATGGTGACGTGCGATTCGCCTCAACCTTTACCTCGGTAGCAGGACGTTTCGGAAACGGAGGGCAAACCGATTATGCAGCTGCGAACTCGATTCTCGACGCAGAGATGGCACGTCTTACGGCGAAAGGTGATTGCCGAGCAGTCGCCATTGGTTGGACTGGATGGCGCGATGTTGGAATGGCAACTCGAGGTAGCATTGAAGCTGTGTTTGAAGCAGCTGGAATTGAAACATTACCTGTTGATGTTGGTGTTCAAATCTTCGTTGATGAAGCTCTGCGAGGCGGAAAGCGTCGTGTCATTGCGTGTGGTTCCTTAGGCCTCATGGATCGTTTTGATTCGTTCAGAGAAGCACCTCTGATGCTACCAGGTGAGATGGCAGCGATCATGGCCGACCCAAGCCGTTTCCCGTTCATTGACAAAGTATTGGCATTTGAGGAAGAACAGATGGTGATGACACAAAGCACGCTTTCTGTTGCAGACCATCCGTTCCTTAGCGACCATGCCATCGACGGAGTCCCCTATCACCCTGGCGTCATGGCTATGGAGATGTTTGCAGAGAACGCATTGCTGCTTTGCCCAGATTCCTGTTTGGCCGGATTCGAAGGCGTAAAATTCGGATTGCCTGTGAAAGTGATGAAAGG
Organism: Methanobacteriota archaeon; assembly: GCA_018623995.1. GTDB lineage: Archaea > Thermoplasmatota > Poseidoniia > Poseidoniales > Poseidoniaceae > MGIIa-L2. The sequence goes on along the minus strand of JAAZUV010000194.1, from coordinate 2,558 downwards.
AACTATGCGTGTGCGTGTTGAAGCCAAGGTTGAACGTACTGATGGTGACCTGACCTGGGTCAAATGTCGCCTTGTCTCCGATTTGAGCAACTCTGAAGGTGTTGTTTTCGGTGAGCGCGAGCACCATGAGGCGCTCGTCCGTCTGGTCAAGAAATCGGACGACTTGAGCGGGTTCTTGCAATCTGAAATTAGAGAACTTCCTTCCGTTGGAACGCCTCCGCCTGGACGACTTGAGCACCATGCTTCCTTCATCTACCTGCGATATTTCCACGGGCCTCGCTTCCAATCGCATGGTGGTGTTTTACGTGGTGTTGGCGATGCGTCACAGCCAGGTGTTGATGGAATTGCCTTGATGCGTCATCAGTTGCCAGCAACAGATCAATTTGCTCACGAGCGAAATGGAGAGGATGTCTTGCTTGAAGCACTTCCTATGTTGATTGAAGCAGGGTTCCAGAATGCTGGATTGGTTGCTATGGAATCCGAAGGCTTCAGTAGTCTACCGGTTGGCATTGAATGGTCAACCATGCTTCGTGTTCCAGAACAGGACGAAGAACTACGACTTCGTTCGATTCGAATGGCTGTCGAAGATGCAGGCGTGACCGTTCACGATGTCCTTGTCGTTGGATCTGATGATGCCCCTGTCCTTGCACTGAAGGGGCTGCGTCTGAAGGCAATGGCGCCTGTTCCAGATGATCAGAAATTCACGCTTGAACGCTGATGGTGATTCGTTGAAGGCGACCTTTCGTTGGCTTGAGCTTGAGGATGGACCACGCTGTCTCCTTGCAACGTGTCCAATTTCTGAACACAACGCTGCTCAACTACAGTTCATCGATTGGGATGAGGTTAACACCTTCAAAACACAAAAGAGGACCAATGAGCATCTCTCTGCACGTTGGCTTCTTGAGCAAGCGTTGATCGAGTGGGGGGATCTTGACTGCTCTCAGCTTAACATTGCAAGAACGAGTGAGCGAGCACCCTACCTTCAGGCAATTCAGGGGTTGTGGATACAACCTCAACTTCCAGGTATCTCGCTCTCGCATAGCCAAGATCTTGCAGCCGTTGCTCTCATTGAACAAGGCTGGACCGTTGGTGTCGATGCTGAACCATTCGAGCGCCCACCAGCATCAACCGTGTATGATATGATGGCAAGGGGTGAGGAGCTCGAACAACTCAAGGAAGGTACATTGGATGCATTATGGGCATGGACTTCCAAGGAAGCCATCCAAAAAGCTGCTCGGAAAGGAATGCATCTCAACCCCAGAGATATTGTTCTCGATGCAGGGGGGCGTGAAAATAAAATTCCAATTGAAAATTCAATTTTCCAATTGGAAAATGTATCGAATGATGTGTATCAAATCACACTCGCATGGGGGCAAGATGTTGATCCAATTAGGAGCCCAGAGGATGATTTACTGGATGCCACTCGAGAAGCAATGCACAACGGGGACGATTGGAGTGTAGGTTGCTCAACGGTACGAAAGAACGCCTGATTACTTGTTCCAGAATCGACTGGATTCCCACTCGAGTCCAAGGAGAATGCCAATCTCAGTCAGGATGACGTAGTTGAACAAAAGGTAGGAAAGATAGGCAATGATGACGATCAGCAACGATGTGTTGATGACTTTTCTTCGTTGACGTTTGACATCATCAAATGTGCAAATACCTCGAGTACGGAAGTAAATCACCAAGCCTACAATCACGGAGATTGAGGCTATGGAGAGCATGGTTGGACGGAACCATTCGTACCCTTCTCCACCCCAATACAGCGTGTCTGAGAGGGCTGCTGCACTGCTCACGCTCGCTAGACCGAACAGTACGAGGACCACGCTCGGCAAGCAACACATCGAAGCAATGATGGTCGATGTGGAGATAAGTTTGATGAAGGATTTGACATCGTTTTTTTCTTCCATATAATCACCATCTCTAGAAACACTCTGCAAACCGTTTGCTTTCACTCGGATCTGTGTAAGCTTGTATTGGTAGAACATCGACGCCGTCGGACCACTTGCCTAAATTGGTCAACATGCCTGTATTGACGAGATTTGCATAAGCGAAATCGGCCGTGTTGAGGTCGCCTCGACTGTGTGCAACGACCCAATCTGCTTGTGCGTCTACTCGACGGTAGAAGGCCCAATCTGCAAGGGTATCATGTGCCTCATTCGCAGGAAGATAGTGTGTAGCCACGAGACGGGGAAACCCATACCGATCGCTTGGAATGTACAGCAGAAGTGATTGGTTGCTGTCAATTTGTTCAAACAGAGCATGCTGGTGGACACTGTTGCACTGTCCAACGGTCATGTCATCCTCACTGACAACGAGATGCACGATTGAATTCTCTGGTAGATTTGTATACTCAGGCAACCATTGTTCCTGCACGGGTCGAGCAGCCGCCATCTCGGTATCAACTACCAACGTCTCATTGCCCCATGAATAGTCTTGGACCATTCCAAGAGCTTGCAACGAATAGGCTCCACCGAGGCTATGTCCACCAATCCAAAGGTGCTCAGGCATGATGGTAAGGTTGCCAAGAACCTCGTCAATAGCAGCATCTCGAGAAG
>JAAZUV010000043.1 GCA_018623995.1 Methanobacteriota archaeon | reverse complement strand
ACTGACGAATCCAACTACATCAACAGCATCGGTAAGAAGGCTGCTGCTGGAGCGGTCAACAAGGCTCTCGTCGACGTAGCTAACGCTGAGCGTGATGGTGCAATTGGTAAGGCAAACGCCGACCGAGAGCGTGAAGTTCAGGTCGCACAGAACGTTGCTGAATCCGAGAAGGGACAGAAGGCTGCTGAAGTCGACCGACGTGTTTTCGTTCAACAACAAGAAGCAACTGGTGTGCAAGGAGAAAACTTGTCACGTGCCGAAATCGCATCTTACCAAGCTGACCTCGAAGAAAAAGAAGCGGCTGCAATGCAACGTGCTGAAGTTGCTCGACGTACTGCTGAAATGGAAGTCCAAAAGGCACAGTACAACCTCGAACAAGAGCGTCTACGTGCTGAAGAAATTGTTCGAGAAGAGATTTCCAAGACACAGATTGAGATTGCTGCAGAAGCAGAAGCAGAGCGCCAACGCCGCATCGCTCAGGGTGAGGCGGACGCTGTTCTTGCTCGATACAACGCTGAAGCGGAAGGTACCAAGGCGGTCCTTGAAGCAAAGGCGAACGGTTACAAGCAACTCGTTGCGAGTGCTGGCGGGGACGTAAAGGCCGCTGCTACACTCCTCATGGTTGAGAAGATCGAAGAAATCGTTGCTCGACAAACCGAAGCCATCGCCAACCTCCAAATCGACAAGATCACCGTTTGGGATTCAGGCAATGGTGGCGAAGGTGGAAGCACTGCGAACTTCGTATCTTCCTTGATTCGCTCACTACCTCCTGTCCATGATGTAGCTAAGATGGCTGGTGTTGATCTACCGGACTATCTCGGTTCCATGAAGGAAGAGTGAATCCGCTAGGTTGGAACCCTCCGCAAATCGGAGGGTTCACCCTCGTTTGAGGGGTTGATTTGATAGCCAAATGGACATGCAGAGGTTCATGGCAAGTGATTTGGAAATTGCTCGTGCTGCAAAACTTGAACCTATTGAGACCATTGCATGGAAATTGGGCATCCCTTCTGGCGAACTGATTCCTCATGGACAATACATGGCAAAACTAAGTTGGGAAGGTATGAAACAACGCTTTGATTCCGCCAAGGGGAATCTCATCCTCGTCACCTCCGTCAATCCTACACCGTTTGGTGAAGGCAAAACGGTCACAACCATCGGATTGACGCAAGCGTTGTGCCATATCGGCAAGAATGCGACGTGTGTCATTCGTGAACCTTCAATGGGTCCTGTGTTTGGAATCAAAGGCGGTGCAGCAGGTGGAGGACAATCACAAGTGCTTCCGATGGAAGAAATCAATCTCCACTTCACTGGAGATCTTCATGCAGTGACATCTGCGCACAATCTCCTCTCGTCCCTTATTGACAACCACATCAAACATGGAAACTCATGCAACATCGATACGAACCGTGTGTTCTGGCCACGCGTGGTTGATTTAAACGACCGTTCATTGCGAGAGGTGGTCATCGGACTAGGTGGTCCCGCCAACGGTCATGTGCGACAGGATCGCTTCGACATCACAGCAGCATCTGAAATCATGGCGATTCTCGTCCTTGCGAGAGATTATGCAGATTTGCGTCAGCGGCTCGGCGATATTGTCATCGCTGAATCAATCGATGGACATCCCATCAAGGCGGAGCAAATCGAAGCTGCTGGAGCCATGGCTTTGCTTCTTCGAAACGCATTCCTACCAAATCTTGTGCAAACATTGGAAGGAAATCCAGCATTCATCCATGGAGGTCCTTTTGCCAACATTGCTCACGGAAATTCATCCATTGTTGCGGATCGGATCGCATTGTCATGTGCCGACTATGTCGTCACGGAAGCAGGGTTTGGAAGCGACATGGGTGCTGAAAAATTCATGCATATCAAAGCTAACACCTCCGGCAAAGCCCCTGATTGTGTTGTGATGAATGTAACAGTTCGCTCGATGAAGTTGCATGGGAAAGCGTTCGGAGAGCGTGGCGGATACCGGCCTTCCAAGGAAGAACTAGAGACAGAAAATGTCCAAGCCGTTATCGCAGGAGCAACCTCCAACCTCGATCGTCACATTAAGAACATGGCGCGATTCGGCGTTCCTGTCGTTGTTTCAATCAATCAGTTCATGAGCGATACGGAAGCAGAACTGGAAGCGATTGAAACAGCTGCACGTGCAAGCGGTGCCACTCGTGTTTGTCGAACGGAAGTTCACGCGAAGGGTGGAGTAGGTGGAGCAGACCTTGCTCATGCTGTTGTTGAGGCCATTCATGATCACGTTGCTGCTGGACGACCTTTCCTACCACTCGTGGCTCCGAATGATGCCATTGAAGACAAGGTGAATGCTATTGCGACACGCATGTATGGAGCAAACGGTGTTAATATTGAAGCAGCAGCCAAGCGTCAATTAAAGAAAATACAAGATTGGGGATATGGCTCATTACCGGTATGCATGGCAAAGACACAGTACTCGTTTTCACATGATGCGGGAATGCTTGGGGCTCCGAATGGATTCGATTTGCCTGTCCGAGAATTCCGTTTGAATGCAGGAGCAGGATTTGTTGTCGCCATCCTCGGTTCAATGATGACAATGCCAGGACTTCCAAAACGACCTGCAGCCAACGATATGGATATGGATGAGGACGGACACCTCAAGGGTGTCTTCGGGTGAACATCGATGCATATTCTCAATCAGAGCGAGGACCATTGGAAACTTCGGATTGAATCTGAAGATGACTTGTGGGTCCTTGCTCGACTCGCGAGCAATGGGCGTCATCTCGCTATGCTCGGAGAGCGTCGTGATACAACAACAGCAGAATCCGGTTCTCGAGCAAAAGCCGCTGAACGAAAGAAAATGTGGATTGAATTACGAATTCTATCAACAGAGTATCAGTCCTACTCAGACATCCTTCGTGTTCATGGAACAATTGTACAAGCTCCGATGGACATCGGATCGCATCATACACACCTCATCGGGGTGGGAGATGACATTGAGTTAACTGCAAACGAACCATTTCCTGATTTCGATGCAACGCTCCTCAAAGATGCAGTTGATTCCTCGAACAAGAGCAACATTGCGGTTGTTGTTGTTGAAAACGATGAAATCATTCTCTTTGAAATTACATCAAGAGGACTCCGTGAAGGCGCAACATGGACCATGCGTGGTGGAGGAAAGCGAGGCGATGTTCGAACAAGCGAAAGCGTGGCGCAATCCTTCCAAAAGCAGGTCGCAAAAGAGATACTTGCGGCAACATCAACCGAATTACCAATGATTCTCTGCGGCCCTGGTCACGCTCGTGAAAAACTCAAATCAGTCATTCTTGATATTGAACCTGAACGAACGCTTCGATTGATTGCAACATCAATGGCCGGCCGAGCAGGAGCGAATGAAATTATTCGAGAGGGTTTGGCCAACGAGTTTTTGCAAAATTATGCCATCAACAAAGAAATGCAGTTGCTGGAAGAAGTGTGGGCAAGAATCAGTTCGAACGGAGCAGTCGCCTACGGACAGCAAAACCTCGCTCGTGCCATGGAAGAGGGGGCAATCGAAACGTTGCTTGTCGCCATTGATTTGCTTCGCGATGAGGAAACAGAAATTGATGGAGTGATGTTGAGTACATGGATTCGTGGTCTCGATGATATTGGCGCAAAATTGGTTCAATGTTCAACTGAACACGATGCAGGTGAGCAACTGATGGGATTGGGCGGTGTCGTAGCTCTGCTTCGCTACAAGATGGTGTGAACATGAAAATCGTCCGCTTCTCTGGATTGGGCGATGATGTTCGAGAAGAGATGAAAGGAGCCCGTTGGATTTTGCTTCATCAGGACGAACTCCAGAATGCCCTCGGAGCACTAATGTTTGCAGAACTGGATGGCGTACTGGTCGCCGTTGACCATCGGGACTCAATTCCCGATGATGGATTATGGCGACGTGCCGTCCATTTGCTCCTCGTTTCTGGTGATCAAGATGCAGATGAAATTCGCTCGAAAAGTGGAATTACAAAGGTCGTGGCAAGCGATGATACGTCGCTTGAGGAACACCTATGGTAATGGGTCCGGAGGGAATTGAACCCTCGATCTTCGCCTTGTAAGGGCGACGTCATAAACCCCTAGACCACAGACCCAACCTTCCGTCGTTGGTGACGTATTTGAAACGCTTGGCAATGCAATAACCTCAAAACCGATGTGGATTCACGACGAATCAATGGACGAAGAGGCACAAGCCGCTGCGGCCCGGTTGGTTCGCCGTCTCAAGGACGGATACACAATCACCATTGCCGAATCTTGCACCGGTGGCTTACTGGCAAGTACACTCACCGATATCGCTGGAGCAAGCAAGTGGTTCAATCAATCCTGGGTGACGTACTCCTATGATGCCAAAATTCGTGAATTGAATGTGGATCCAAAAACACTCGAAAAGCGAGGAGCAGTGTCTGCGGAGGTTGCGATTCAGATGGCACAGGGTGCACTCGCTCGAGCCAATGCAGATATTGCAATATCGATCACTGGAATAGCAGGCCCAAACAACGATGGCACCAAGAAGAAGGTTGGATTCGTTTACGTCGGTATTGCATCGCGGACATGGGCAATTGCAGAGGCAACTCAAATCGGTGGAAATCGCCAAGAGAACAAACAAGGCTTCGTGCATTTCGCCCTACTTACAGCCATTCGTCACTGGGACCAAGCGATGGAACTTGCAGAACAAACGCTCAAGGACGAGATAAAACAACGCGAAGAGCAAGCCAGACTCAAGGCACTAGAAGAGATTGAACGTAACAAAAGAGCGGCGGCGGCAGCACAATCTGCAGAATGGCAAGCCCAGTCCTGGTCGGGAGATTCTGCTGACAATTCCGAGTCAAATCTTGGAACGGATGTTGAATGGTCAAGTGATTCAGCAAACGAATGAACATGAAGCCTTTTGGTGGGTCGCCCCCCATTGCCAATCATGACTGCGGAATGGGGTGTGATTTCGCAGGAATTGATGAAACGTGGAATACTTGTTACCACGGGTGTCAAAGAGAAATTGCTTTCACTCGGCGACCCGATGAAGGTGTTGAACCAAGCATCAAGTGTAGGGTTTGAACGAGGGATGCTATCGGTAGAGTTACTCGACAAAATGATTCAAGAAGCAATACCAAAAGGTTCTGCAGATGCTGAAAAACCAGCCGTGTCAATCGGGCGTACCATAGCACCTATCAAAGAACGAGAACCTGTTCAAATTCAGTACAGAAACAATCTCCCCGATTGGAAAGAAAGAGATTTTTCGGGCATTGCAACTGATGTTGACAATGACATTTTGGTCCACTACGATATCACAGGGAACAGCACGACTGAAGGTAAAATGGGACACATTCAAGCATGTTTCAATGATCGTTTGGATAGTATCCGGAAAATGATTGTTAAGAATTCAAGGCTACCAAGAAAACCACAGGAAATTGGACGACTTAATGTTGAGTATCGACGATACCAAGGCTACGAGAACCTTGCTGTAGCGATAGGATTGGTCAATGAACCCCGTCATACAAAGAACGGTCATCTCATGTTTGGACTTGAAGATGAAACGGGAGAAATGAATTGTTTGCTCACCATTCGTCAAGGTGATGATCGTGATCGGATGCATGAGCAAGTTGTTGAAGCTGGATTGATGCCTGACGATGTGCTTGGAGTCAGCGGTTCGTTTTCACAGACAGGGGACATCTTCTATGTTGATGATTTGTTTTTCCCGATGAAAGATCGACACGAAAAGAAGAGCGCACATATTGGAGTGAGTGTAGCATTCTTGTCTGATATTCACGTAGGTTCGAAGACGTTCCTTGAAGCACAATGGCACAAGATGGTTCGATGGTTTCACACAGACCCACTTGCAAAGACCATCAAGTATCTCATTTTGAGTGGGGACTGTGTCGATGGTGTAGGAATTTATCCTGGTCAAGACAAGGAACTCGCAATCACCGATTTGTTTGGACAATACAGTGAATTTGCAAGATTGTTAGAGCTTCTACCGGATTGGGTTGAGTGTGTCATGCTTCCAGGCAACCACGATGCAGTTCGACCAGCAGAACCGCAGCCAACGTTTGAGAAGGACATTCAGCAAGATTACAACAAAACGACCTTTGTTGGAAACCCTTGTGATTTCTCATTGCATGATGTACGTCTTCTCTCCTATCATGGTAAATCAATCGATGACTTCGTGGCTGGTTTACGGACAGTCACCTATTCTGAACCAGTTGAAGCGATGAGGCAGATGCTCAGAAGGCGCCATTTAGCCCCACAATGGGGGGGTAAGACGCCATTATCTCCAGAACTTGAAGACGGGCTCGTCATACGTGAAGTTCCAGACATTTTTGTTACAGGACACGTCCACGGTCATGCTTGTTTGGATTTCAGAGGAACAACACTTGTGTGTTCATCCACGTGGCAGGATCAAACATCTTATCAGAAAATGCTCGGATTCCAACCGAAACCATGTATGCTTACAATCGTGAACTTGCAATCGCACAAATCGACATCAATTCCCTTCGCTTGAAGGCAGGGCAATGTGTTCGAGAATTTTCGAGAGATTCTTCTCCTTTACAATGGGTACGCCAGCTTCTGTGAAAGCATTGAGCGATGATTCACGGCTAGGATTGAAACCAATGAATCCACTACCAGGGACCATCATCGAGAGATCCATTTCTGAATCTCCTACCGAAACAACCTCTTCTGGTTTGAACCCATGCATCTGCATCAATCGATTGATCACGTCGCCTTTGCCACTCGCATGAAGACGACAAATGCCATCATCGGTAAGGAATCCATCAGCATCGAATTCGAAGCCGTTGGCAATCCAATCGTCCACTTTGAGCATAGCAGCAATGCTGCTTACGAACAGATCAACGCCAGCACTCACAATAGCCACGTAAACACCGGCATCCTGCAGGGCTTGGACCGTTTCTCGAGCACCCTTCATCAAAGATACGCCCGAATACATTCGGAACAGCTCGTCCTTGTGAATCGGATCTTGAATCGCTTTCCACATAGCAATGTCCGAACGCATGAACTCAACGTCGGTGAGTTCGCCAGCAATGAATCGTGAGAGATTCTTACTGTTGTCCGTTCCAAAGCCGTCATGCAACGTCTTCCATGAACTCACTGAGTCCACGAGGACACCATCGCAATCAAAGACAACGCATTTGCAAGTAGTAGACATAGCCATTGCTAGCATCTCCTGCTTAACAGCATTCGCTTGGTACCAGAAGATTGGGCCGGTGGCGGCAAGGCCACCGGCCCATCAACTGTTCTCAGTCGTTCCTGAACTTCAGACGATCTTGTTGAACTCAAGGTCTTGGTACGTCTTGATGACGGATCCTTCACCTGGTCCTGGTTGGTACGTGATACGGATGGTAGCATCCGTAAGCGACTGACCATCAGGGGCGTGAGTTCGTACGAAGATTTGGTCTCCAATTCCGAAGGTAGATTCCTTGAAACTACCTTGGTTCTCGACCTTGTCAACGAATGTCACAAACGCATCGCTGTTCGATGGATCGAATCCATAGACGTTGCTTGTGTTTGAGAGCAATGTTGCGTACGATGTTCGGACACCATCTGAGTTGGTGTAGAGGACTGTTACAGTAACAGCCGCTGTAGCCAATTCAGCTTCGGTTTGATCAACTGTGATTGCCCAGTATCCATCTGCAGTACCAAGTTCCTTGTTCTCGATGTCAAACGTAACTCGAGGAACACCCAACTTACCAGTCTCAGCGAGGGAAGAAGCCCAGACATAGATGACACCAGAAAGGACGACAGTGATAGCGACCATGAGGATGGTAGCGATAACTGGGCTGACAGCCATTTCGTCCTCGACGATGCGTCGGGAGTCTTCTTCTTCTTCGTCTTCTTCTTCACGGCGGCTTGCCATTGCAAGAGCAGTGACGAAGAAGCCAGCAAGGGCTACGACGACGATGCTTGGTGCGAACGATGGAACAGATCCAACTCCGCCACCGAGTTGTACAACGGATGGCAGCTTGTCACCACTGTTGAGGAAGTCCTCAGATGGCTTGTTCGCATGGTTACAGGTGGTTGGGATACCAGCGTCGCTTCCAACAGCGGATGCGTTGGAGAACATGACGTTGTTACACCAGTCACTGTCTTGGAGAAGTGGTCGGCGTTGCGACTCCTTCATTCCATCGTCACCGTATGCACCAGGCTTGGACCATTGGTCACCAACAACACCGCCACCGTAGTTGATGTGGGATGTTGGATCGTCGGTCTGGAAGCGCTGTGCAGGAGACTTCGTCATGTCACACTCTGCGTCAAGACAGGTGAGGACATCCATCTCAACCCAAATGTAAGGTGTGTCACCGTTGCCGTTGTCGACAATGTAGACGTATTCCTTGATGGTGATGGTCTCGCCCCATTCTGGAGGTGTGACGTACATGACGTTCTCAGCTTCACCGTGGCCTCCACTGGTGTGGAAGGTTACAGCGAGCATGTGGTCGTAGGTGTACGGACCTTGGTCTCCACCAGCACCGACATTGACTTCAACAGGTACGTAGGTACCAGTGAGGACGTTGTTGATGCCTTGGAAGTCGAATCCGACGACGTCATCGAAGTAGTAGTCAGCGACGAGTTCTCGAACGTTTTCAACACGGACACCGATCTCTTGCGTTGCAACACCTTGCTGGTAGTTGGCAATTGGCATGACAGACGGGTCGTAGTTTGGCACGTAACTTGGTGCAGTAGCGGTGTCCTTGAGGACGAGGCGGATTTGACAGAAGTCAGATCCACTTGGTCCAATTTGGTGGATACCGTTGTTGTTCAAGTAGTCGATTTCCCAAGCGTTAGCGGTGGTTGTTGCATCAGGAACGAGTGTAAAGACGAGGTTGTCTCCAACAATTTCCGTGCTGAAGTAGTTCTCGTACGTACACTGGTCGGTTGATTCAACAGTCCAGGTTAGGTCACCAGGTTGGTGGTCGATGTCGTACTTGACAGCGGACAAATCGTAGGTCAAGTTGTTCGTGTTGGTGTCATCTTCCATGAGGCTGATGGACCAAGGAGCAACTGGAGTCGATCCGTTTGCTGCAGTAACAACTGCACCAGTCGATACATCCCAGTCGAGGACGACTGGAGCGTCATTCACTGGGCTGACAGAGAAGTCAACGGTGAATGCGTCAGCATCCTGGTTTTCTGCACCATCGTCACTGAGTGTGAGTGTGACAGTACAGGTACCACCAAGCTCGTTGGCGGTGTTCTCTGTGATGGTCAACTCGTTTGCAGTAACGGAGACACCGAATGCAACACAGTCAGCAGGTACGGATGCACCCCAAGTGTAGACTTGACGAACAGGGCTCTGCTCGTTGTCCATGTCACGGATGTACGACTTGCTTGCGTTGGAGATGTCACCAAGGAACTTGGAGACACTGCCGAATCCTTCAGGAACGATGTTCGTGTATGAGACATCTTCGGAGAAGACTGGCATACAGTCAGCACGCTCTGTGTTACAGATCACTGGCTTGTCGTTGATGTTGTTGACGGTCAAGGTCATGTTCTTCGTATCGGTCAAGCCGTGGCTGTCCGTAACGATGAACTCGAACTCAACTGTACCGAACTGGTCAGCGAGAGGTGTGATGGTAACGGTGTGACCGTTCTTGTCCCAGTCGACCAAGACGTTGCTGTGAGCAACGGTTGTTCCTTCAGTAACAGTCCATGTGAGAGTTGCCTCATCGTCTTGGACGTCATCTGCAAGGTTGGTCAAGGAGAAGGTGTATGCACCACTGTCCTCATCAACTGCGTCATCAGCGAGAGAAGCCTGGATTTCAGGACATGCACGCTTGATGTCAACGGTGAGCTCTTGGTTGGT
>JAAZUV010000193.1 GCA_018623995.1 Methanobacteriota archaeon | reverse complement strand
GTCCACATGAAGCCGATATCGACAGTGGCTGCCATGTCGTTCAAAGCCCCGAGGCCGATGAAGACGTCAAGGGAAGTGAAGTATCCGCCAAGAGCAAACAGTGGGAAGAAGACCATGGCCAAGGTTGCTGCAAGTGCACCTGGTCGAGCAACGACTCCTGTAGCATTGCTCAACGAGGTCATGATGATGTTCACGGAACCTGCCATAATCGGAAGAAGAGCAAGGGTCATGGTGATGGCCCCAAGGTTCTCGAGCAACGTACCTGCATCTGCTGAGGTGAGCAAGAACGGTGGTAGTGTCAGGAAGAGGAGCAGTAGGCTGGCCTTGGTCATCGAGTCGGACCAAATCGGTCGGCTTGCTGCACGGGGTACGACATGGTATGCTACAGAGAACATCAGTGCGATAAGTGTCCAAGACTGTGACATTCGCTCGCCAAGCCAAACGGTTTGTGTCGAACCAACCAACTCGCCAAAGAATCGGAATTGAGAGCCGAAGATGAACGATGCTAGGGCCATGAACAAGAACCAGTTGCTGGCTGAGACAATCTCTCCCTTGCGCTGTGCTACAGTCAAGAGAACGTTGATCATCACTGCGATGATGATGAAGGAGCGGAGAGCATGCATGAAGAGATCCTGAATGAGAGCCTCATTTGCCTCTGTTAAGTCGATGAGAAGACCGAGGATGGTTGGCAAGAGCATCGAGGAGATGGTTAGGACTGAGAACAGAATAGCGGTGAGGCTTGCATTTGCCTCACTTGCTAGACGTCCTGCTCCAGCACGTGCTGCAGCAACAAGTCCGCCGCCAATGAGAATGGATACGAGGCCCGTCATGAGAGTTACATCGATGAAGGTGTTCAATGCGCTACCATCGTCGTAGGACCAACCGATGCTCGCCAAAGAATCAAGCGCAGTTCCGTCGTAATCATGCCACAATCCAAGGAAGGTTCCAATGGCAGCAAACGTTAGCCAAATCATTCCAAAGTTCATCCATGTCTTGGACCCGCTGCCCTTGTCGTCATTGAACAAGTCAACGATACCTGCTGGTGCTTTGTTGAGGAGAAAGAGACCGAATTGGCGCATTGGTGCGGACATGGTACCGATTCCACGTTGAACATAGTAGGTAGCAAAACCAACGACAGTGAAGAAGAAAATCAGTGCGGAAAATACTGCGATCATGCATATCACCTCAATCTGCTAGGACCTCGCCTGCAAGTGTGGACACAATCGCCCCAAGACCGATGATGAATCCAAGCAAGTAGTACCAGATTCCAGAGCCTCCAAGATTCGACATCAATGGGACAATATCACCAACAACCGGGATGTTGTCCCACCCAAAGACTGTACTAAAGAGTCCAAACATTCCAACTGTTACCACAGAAATGAGAACGAGAATGACGCGGCTTGATGATGGTTCTGCAGTTCCAATGACTGCATCGGGGATTTCTGTACTGTTCGACATGAGGTGCCCTCAGGTGCCCTAGATGGACATGCCTGCGACTCGAAGCGCGGTGATAAACATTCACCAAGAGCATCATTGGAGCACTCAATAAATCGCTCAACTCAAGGAGAGCGAAGAATGTCTCTGAGTGAGCCCCGTCGTGGCATTGATGTGCCCAAAGGAACAGGAATAGAACGGTCATTGGTCAACTCTTGATTCCAACGTTTTTTGCACTCGCAATCCAACCCATCGAACTCGTTCAATGATCCTGATACGGCGTAACGTTCGATAGCAGCAACGACTTCTCCATCGCACTCTCCACAGTTGTGGGAACCTCGAATCTTTCCACCCGCAGTTGGGTGTATGATCAACCGTGAAATCTGGTCATCATCTCCATTCATACCTCCGTTTGGATGAACGATGTGGTGACTCTTTTGGATCAGTTCAACCAAGGACCAAAGCCATGGCGGACGATATTCTCTATGCCGATGAAGTCGGTCGATGACCGTGCCACGCTGAATGTTCATTGGATTGATGGAGATTTCATCGCTCTGTTCAGCAACCGCTTCAATCCACTTGACACAGTGATCGAGAGCATCTGCCTCACTCATGAACGGAGGCTTGAACATGAGATATGTCTTCACTCGAAGATTGTATTTCTGAAGACGTTCAACCGCTCTATCCCAAGATGCTGCAGAGAATCCTTTGTTCACGTGGAACCGTAACACCTCATCATCGTATGCTTCAAGCCCAATTGCAACGGTGAAGTTTGGATTAATCGAAGTTGCCCAGGCCAACTTTTCTTCTGTGAGTTGTTCAGTTCTGCTTTCAACAATAAGTTCCTTACCAAGTTCGAAACAGTCGCGTAAAACAGTTTCTTGGAAATCAACTGGAATTTCTCTGTCTTCAAGCAAAGAACCCGACGTGTACACTTTCACCATGGCTTGGCCTTCGAAATTGTTGAACTTCTCTTTTGCATGCTGCCATTGAGCATGAAGGTCATCGCTGTTGACATCGTCACGGGTGTCGTTGAAATAGCCACAAAATGTACAACCTGATGACCACCACCAATGGCATCCTTTGGTTCGAAGAATAACCGTCACTGCTGAGCAAGGTTGTCCATCAGTGGTCATTTCAGGTGTGGAATAAACCGTTGCCGGATAGGAAGCATCCCAAGATTGTTGGCGCTCCTTTGCCCAAGGCGTGTTTGCAGGGGCTTTCACAAGATCGTGTATCTTGAGTCCCTTTGTATCATCGCCCAGCATAGTAAGACCCTTGCCAGATGACATGAACATCCCTCTGCCTATTCCTCTTCAAGGATTCGTTTGAAAATAATATCCGAACCTGCCTTGATGAATTGTCCTTTTGGGTGATTTGAATCCTGATCTTCTGCTGAAACAACTTGTGGTTCGTAGAGGTTCGCAGGAACTCGAACGTCAACCCGGCTTCCTAAGCGAATCATTCCGTAACGCTCTCCACGTCGCAATGTATCGCCAATTCCTTTCCAAGGAACGATGGTCCGAGCAAGTGCTCCTGAGATTTGCATAACTTCGATTCGTTCACCATCTTCAGCCTCGAAGACCGTGCGAACACGTTCATTGAACTCGCTTTCCTTACGGTAGGCAGGAGCAAACGGACCGCGTCGTTTTCCTTTCCCAGTTCGATGTTCCATCGCAACAATTTCTGCAGCTCGTGGAACACGGTTGACGTGAACGTCGAGCGGTGACATGAAGATGGCAATTCGCCAAACATCTGAGTCTTGATGCGCCCCCGCAACAGGAACAAAGCGTTGCTCTGTCTCAAAGGAAAGTGGTTTTTCGCAAGGTTTTGGATACCAATCTCCAGT
>JAAZUV010000042.1 GCA_018623995.1 Methanobacteriota archaeon | reverse complement strand
TTTCAAGTTCCTTCATGAGGTTGGTTTTGTTCTGCATTCTTCCTGCTGTATCAACCAGAACAACGTCGATGTTCTTCGCCTTCGCCGATTCGATGGCATCGCGAGCAATGGCTGCTGCGTCGCCACCACGTTGACTCGAAATGCATCGAATTCCCAAGTTCTCACAATGCGATTCGAGTTGTTGAATTGCTCCTGCACGGAATGTATCGCCTGCTGCTGCAATAACGGAGTGGCCGTTCGACTGCAACCTGTTCGCAATTTTCGCAGCAGTGGTTGTTTTCCCAGTTCCATTGACACCTACAAGCATGACGACAACTGGCGCATCGCCCTGATCCAAATAGGATTGAACTGAAGCATCGAAATCCCAATATCCTGCTGAGAGGAGATTGCGAAGTGCACGCTTGAGTGCTGCTTCGAGAACTTTGGCAAGTTCTGCACCACGTCGCAATCGTGCTCCAACGAGACTTTTTCGCAATGCAGCAAGAACAGATGTAACTGCTTCACTCGAGATATCCGACTCGAGAAGCATCCATTCGAGTTCTTCGAGAAGGTCATCAAGGACTTTTCCAGACTTGATGACTCGACCGCCTTGCTCAACAATTCCTCCACCAAGGTCGATGGAGACTGAACCGGCTTCGGTTTCAATATCTGCGCTCTTTGATGACCCTCGAGGAGCGGCTTTCACTTCCACGAGTTGTCGGCCTGTTGTCGTGCGCATCATCGAAAGGTCGACTTTCGAGCCCTTGGGTTTTGCAATGGTTGTCGCTTTTCGTCGCTTCAATTCCTTTGCTCGTTGCTTTTCCAGCTTCTCAAGCCGCTTGCGCTCTTTCTTTGTGAGTGTTACAGGCAGAGCGATGTCATCGTCTTCATCGTCCCAGTCATCCCAATCGTCATCCGAGGATTCAATAGTTGGTTCTTCGAATCGTTCCTCTACGATTTCAGGCACATCATCCTCCCAATCTTCCTCGATTTGCTTGGATGATTCAAGTGCTGCTACGCCTTCCTCTGAATCTTCCATGGCAGTGAGAGCGTCAGAATCGACTTCTTCGGCGACCTCTTTAACGCGCTTCTTGAATCGATCGAAGAGGCCCATGTTCCCACCTAATCATCCAAGGTTAGTTCGTTGCCAAACATACCGCCTCTGCGTCGCTTAGGCTTCGAGACTGGTGTCTCTACTGCTTCTGGCTGAGATTCGGTTTCGTTTACAGTTGTGGATGGTTCGGGTTGAGCCTGTGCTTCTGCAGCTGCAGTAAAGGTTTGAGCCAATGCAGCAATGGTTGATTCTAGTTGCTGGCTTTGTGATTGAAGGCTTTCGAGGAGTGTTCCCAATTCTTCCATTCGTTCTCGAGTGAGTGATGCTGCATCCGACCAAGTTCGTTCACCAAAGATACCGCTTCCGAGATCGACGATGGTGGTTCCTTCTCCACCCCCAGGGTGTTGACATGTGAGCGTTACACCGGCTCCAATGGAGACGTGCATCTTCATTTCTGAATCGTGGTCTTTTTTCGACAGTGTTTCAAGAATGGTCGCAGTTACGTCGTGTTCGCCGAGAACATTGATTACCTGTTCGATTCGTTCTTGAACTTCATGAAACCGTTCACGATTCATTTCAACGAGTCGTGCTGTTCGTTGGAGTTCGGATTGTTCCACAAGACCGCCTCATCAACGCCTGTGGTGCGACCTTCATGAATGCGGCGATGCTGCAATCACTCTTCTTCAGCCACTGGAGCAATGGTGCCACCAGCAGCTGCGATTTCCTCACGGAAGTGGTGAAGAACGCTTGGTTCGAGAGATGTTCTTGGGTCGATTTCGCTTACAGAATCGATGTTGATTGCACGGCGAGTTGCCTTGTGGCGGGAGCCGATAATCGAATACACACGGTGCTCAGCATCTGCTTTTGAGGATGCTACAACATCGAGCGAGAATTTCTGTCGGAGACGACCGAACGGGGCTTGTCCATCAACACGGAAGGCCTTCATGAATCCAAGGCGACTCGTTTCTTGATTTAAACGCGATGGTTGAGAGTTGGCGAGTGCATCGCGTGTTTCATCAACGTGGAAGAGCAGCATAAGCATGTGCGAAGTCTTCTCTTAGCAGTACTCCTCCTCGCTGCGCCTCTCCCACTCGAAGATGTGAATGAGGAGGTGGTCTACTCTGGTGAAGAAGTACTTCTCCTGCTTCCAGAAGGTCAAGTGTGGGGACAATCGGATTGGGATATGTTGAGCGATTTTGGTTACACGCCGCTACGTTCGATTTCTGCATCTGAACTGCTCGTTTGGAAATTAGAATTGGAGGCGCATCATCCAACCGCCGGTGAATTCGATGCTGAAAAGGCAGTATGGAAATCGCTCCCACTTGAGGGGCAAACGGTCCGGGTTGTTCTTGAGCCAGGACTACCATCCAGCGTTATCGCTGATATTCATGAGCGAATCCAACAAATCGAAAACAGCCATCCAGGCTCAGTTAATGATGGCTATTTGCCATCCACCGAGATAACATGGAACTCCAACCTGAATATCGAATGGTTTGCCAACATTGACGGTGTCCTTTGGCTGGAGCCAACGTTACCTACAGGTGGCCGAAATCTCGATTCTGGGGCAATTCTCTCTGGATCTGCCACTGAAACATACCCGGCTGGTTGGACGTTTGGACTCAACGGGTCTGGGGTTGTGATCGGTGTTGCAGATACGGGTATTGATTCCGACCATTCCTGTTTCCGGAACATCTCCAATGAGTCGATCGGTCTCGAGCATCGGAAGCTGTTGCATGTAAACACAACCATCGATGCTTGGGACAGTTCAGGCCACGCAGATTATCGTCATGGCACGCACACCGCAGGAATCCTTGGTTGCCATCCTATCGCAACAGCGATTCAAGACAGCATTCCGTCCTCAATCATGTCCCTCGGTTATGGAACCCAATTGGTCGTTCAAGACATTGTATCCGAACAAGGCTGGCAACCCCCAGACGTCGATCTGTTACTCGCTGAATCGGCCTTGTATGGCGGATATCTCCATTCCAATTCATGGGGAGATGATACCACGGATTACACCCTAAGGTCTGGCGATTTTGATGCCTTCACACGTGAATTTCCGTGGACGTTGCCTTTGATTGCACCTGGAAACAACGGAGGCTTGGTTCTTGAGCCGGCCAATGCTAGGAACGTTATCGCCATCGGCGCAACCACAAAGGATGCCGAAACTGAACGGTGGATGTCATCTGTCCATGGACCAACCGATGCCGAAACCCGCGGTATCTTCGCCCTCGCCCCAGGGGTATCGATTGTCTCTGCTCGATCGGACGGCTCTCCAGATACGTACAACTCAGGACAGCATACATTGAGCGGGACCAGCATGTCTACGCCAATGGCTGCAGCGTACGCAAGTGTGATTCAACAAATGGTCCAGGAAGGTTGGCTAACAGGGCACAATGAGACGCTGGCTGAGCATTCATTGGCGGATCGGGCGCCATGGTTTGAGACCGATATATCACAAAACAACATCCTACTCGGAGATGGATTCACGCCGTCTGCACCAATGATGAGGGCTCTCCTTTCGCTCTCTGCAACATCACTGAGTGAGGCGCATCGAAATGGAGGAGACGGAGGGGCCGGTGCTCCGAATGTGTACGACGGGTGGGGCATACTCAATCTGAGCGAAATTATCAATTTCGAACGTCTAGTATTACCCTCCGCTGATGGCGAACGGCCAATTTCCAATGTTTGGATTCATGACTCCTATCGGTTAGCGGAGGGTAGCCCTTCCGAACATTTCGAAGGGCGAATCGGGGCATCGCAACCAATCGAATATCTCATGGAGAACAGTTGGGATGGTGAGGGTGCAGTCGGGCCGTTCCTTGCAACAAACGATGTCTTCCAGCAACGTTTCATCCTCAACGGTGATGAGGCGCTTGATGTACGGTTGTCCGTACAAGCAAAACCGGAGCCGCATCTCGTTGACGACGTTCAACTCATGGTTCGTTTACCCGATGGTCGATTTGCTGTGGGTGAAAGTTATCGAAGCGATGGTCGTTCGATGCTGTACTATGATTTTGCTGACCACCTCAACACCACAGCTTTCCCAGCAACGAATGAAACCACCGTCGGCGTTCATCTCGATGAAGAAACGCTCAACGGAATTGAGTATGTCGATGTCATTGTCACGGGGCGCTATGTGACGCCTGGAAATCTACCCGGTACGTTGGGTATCGAAGGCGATCGACTCGGATTCGGTCTTGCTGTCCGTGGTGTTGAACTCGACCCATTGAATCACTCCGATGCAGATGGAGATGGTGTACCGTACGAAGACGATCTGTGTCCTTTCGTTAGCGCCCTTGACTGGGATATTGACAAGGATGGTTGTATCGATGATCTCGATGAAGACGGCATCGAAGACAACTTCGATGATTGTCTGATGACGCCTCCCGATGTTCCGGTGACGCAACTAGGGTGTGCGCAACAAAACGATGCTCCTCGGGTGTTTTTAGATGAAATCTCGCTGCAGAATCATGACAACGAAACCATATCTATTCTCTTTTCGATCCTCGATAAGGATCCGGTGAATGTGACGATTGTTCTTGAACGGCTTAGCCCGCCGGCAGGCACTGTAAACGTCTGCACAATGCTTGTTGTTGATGATGCTTGGAATACGTGTTCGGTGAATGTGAGTCAGGATTTCTTTCCGTTGAGTGCAACAGGAAATTGGACGGTTGAAATTGTCGCCATCGATTTGAATTCCAGTTCGTGGACGGTTCCCGCATCGACGGATTACACATCTGAGCAGATTACAATCCACGTTTCGCAGCCGATTCAAGAAGAGAAGAAACGTGCCAGCTCATGGTTGAATGCTGCACTGTGGTCTTCTGTCATCGCCGCAATTGTCATTTCTCTCATCGCTCAATTTGTGCTCCGAAGGTCCCGGCACGTGTGAAAATTGAGTTGAAATTCTTCATTGTTTTGAAGGGCTATCTTCAAACCTTATGGCATCCACGGTGGTTTATCCGAGAAGGTGTTCAAGATGAGCGGACGATTATATGTTGGAATTGACCTAGGAACGTTTCAGTCAACCATTGCTTCAAGCGCAGGTGCCATGCACTCTGTTGAAACTGTGGTTGGACGACCAAAAGACCCCGTAGCACGAAACTTCCTCAAGCGTGACGTTCTCTTCGGCGCTGATGCACTCAAGAACAAACTTGCTTGCAACCTCTACCGCCCAATGGCAGCCGGTGTTGCTCAAGACGATGAAGCAAATCTTGCTGCTGCAAAGGCCTTCGTATCTCACCTCATTGAAACTGTCGATCCGGAAGAATTCGACGAGGTCTTTGGCGTCATTTGCTCACCAAGTCACGTTTCGTTTACCGACAAGAGCAACCTTGTAGCAACCCTACGTGGTCAAGTCAACGCAATCATGGTCGTTACCGAACCATTTGCAACAGCCTTTGCAATCGGTGAAATCGGTGGCTCCATCGTCGTCGACATCGGCGCTGGTACAACAGACATTGCTCGAATTCACGGAACATTCCCAACCGATGAAGATCAAGTCACCATCCAAGAAGCAGGAGATTGGCTTGATCTTGAACTAAAGAACCTCATTGCAAAGAAGTTCACAGGAGCACAAATTACCAAGGACATGGTCCGAAAGTGGAAGGAAGAATCTTCCTACGTCGGCGGCGACGTTCGAACCGTTGAGGTTTCACTCTCCGTTGATGGTAAGAGCCAGAATGTCGACATTGGCGACCTCATTCAAGAGGCATGTGAACTCTTGGTCCCTAAGGTCGGTAACGCCATCAAGCGCATCGTCGCTGAAGCAGATCCTGAGTACCAACCAGTTCTGCGAAACAACATCATCCTCTCTGGTGGAGGTTCCTTGATCGAAGGACTTGCAGAAAGAGTTGCTCGAGAAATCTCCGATATTGGTGATGTCAACGTTTGGTGCGTTGAAAACCCATTGGAAAAGGTCGCTGAAGGTGCACTCATGCTCGCAGGTGAGATGCCAGACGACATGTACACCTCCATCAACTGATTTGGTTTATTCAAGCAACACCAAAATCAGGCGCCTAATGCCCTGATTCACAGGGAAGGTTCAAGAGTGGTTGAGGTTCGATAGTTCCCTGTATGACGCTTGGCGCTCCGAACCCAGATGCCTCTCGAGGTTCAACAACCAGTTCTGGAAACGACAGAGCTGCTCTTGAAGGGATGCTGAAAAGTTACCCGATTGATCAACTTGTTGAAGAGGTCTTGATCGCTTGGGATGAGCTTGGGCGTCGCAACGATGAAGTTGTCACAATCAAGCAACGGCTACGAGTCTTGGAACTCGATCTCGCTGAGCGCGAAGACGAGGTTGCTCCTGAGATTCAACGCCTTCACGAATCCGAAGAGCAGTTGAAAGAGGCGGAAGCACGTATTGTCCACCTTGATCGATTGTTGAATGATACTCGACAAGAGCTCGATGCCCAAGCCTCGTCCTTGTCCAAGGAACAACAAGACGCTCTTCATGAAGAAGTCGAACAATTGAGGACGCTGAGTGTTTCGCAAGATGAAGTCATTGCAGAAATGGAGGGTCGTATGGGGCTCATGGTTGAGGCCTTAGAAAAGGCCGCAGATGCGGGGCTTACCTCGGTTACCGCGGATGAAGTTCGCTCTTTGAAACATCAGCTTGAAGAAAAATCTGCTCAATACGATGCGGAAGTTGCTGCTAACAATGCTTTGGAAGAAGAACGTCAGCGCTTGCGTGATATTGCTGATCGGATGCGTGGGCTTCTCGATGCCCGCGATAAGCGGCTTGCTGACCTTGAAGAGCAACTCGAACGTGTCATGCAAGGCCCACGCTCTGTTTCCGCTGAGCACGACTACTTGGTGGAACAAATCGAAGAAATGAAGCGAAGACTCCTCGAGCGAAACCGCGAATACGAGTCGTTGCGTCGACGTGAACGACGTCTTCACACCGATGTGTTCGAGCGCGATGAGCGCATCCAACAGATGTCGCTCACCATTACCGATCTTGAGGCGGCTCTTACAGACCGTGTTGCTGAAATCCGTGAATTGGAATCTCAGAACGCTGTTGCTATGCAAGAGGTAACCAGTGTCCGTCGCGGTGAGCGAACGCGTGAAGTTGTCGGACGTGTCTTTGCTGACTCCCTTTCCTTGGTACGTGGTCATGATGCCCGAGAAGCCAAGCGAGAAGCGTATGCGAACAGTCCTGATGTTGAACGTACGCTTTCAACACCTGATGCTGATGATATGCGTAACCTTGCAGAAGGTGGAACCGTTGATTTGGGTATTGAGGAATCTGAACTACCTCAAGGAATGGATGTGGATGATGTTCGCCCACCTTCGCCTGGCGGTAGTGGAGATCCTGTTCTCTTTGAAGATGAATCAGAGAACACTGATGAGTGATTGTAGTCGCTCTTTCAGTACTTGTAGATCATCAAATTCTTCAGTAATTGTTCCAGTAACAATGTAATCTGCTCCTGCATCTGCAGCAGCTTTCATTTGTTCTGGAGTACGTATTCCTCCACCAACAAGAAGTGTGCAGTCCATGGATGATTTTGCTGTCTTGATGAGATCCAGTGAAACCGGTGATGATGCACCAGAGCCTGCTTCAAGATACACGGTTGAGAAACCATACATTTCGGCTGTTTGGCAGTATGCTGAAACGAGTTTTGAGTCGTCTGGGTGAATCAGGTCCGCTTGTCCGACTTCACCAACTGCGCCTCCTGGAGCACAAACAATGTACCCGGTTGGAATGGTTTGAAGACCTGCTTGAGCAATGTAAGGGGCTCCAATAAGTTGCTCTTCGATTAGGAAGCGACGTGAGGTACTGTTCATCAACATCATGAACAGAATTCCATCGGCCTTTGCAGACATGGCGTGGGCTCCGCCGGGGAACAGAATCACTGGAATGTTCCACATTTCTTCATCAGCATCAGGATGTTGGCTGGCTGCGAATATAGCAAGTTCAAGCGCTTCCTGAATGGATGCACAGGTTGCATCAACAATGTTGCTGCCAGTGTCTGTTGACCCACCCACAAAAATAGCAGATGTGCCACACTCGACAGCTACAAGTGCACGTTGTGCTGCAACTTCTGGAGATTGTTTGTCCGGATCGATGAGCGTTATGTGCTTCGTTCGAGACCCGTCTCGAGATAGCATTGGCTCGTCATGCATCCACATTCCATCCACCCGTTGATGGGAGTGTGTAGCAGAGAGTTGTTAAGGAATTTCATGATTCATGAGCAAGAATTCACATACCGTATCGAAGAAGCCTCAATCATGGTTGACGTTGAGAGGCCCTTACGAACCATCCTCTCGCGTTCCGACGCTCCAAAAGGAAAGATTCGCCTTGCCATACTTTGTTCCATTCTCAACAAAATCTGGGATTTAGCCCCTCCTCTCCTCATCGGTGTTGCAGTTGACGTCGTCGTTCAGAAGGAAGATTCTCTGTTAGCCCAATGGGGCATCATCGACCCTTGGAATCAACTCATTGTCCTAGCTGTAGCAACATTTGTGATATGGGGTCTTGAATCGTTGTTCGAATACTTCTATGCGGTTTTGTGGCGCAATCTCGCTCAAACAGTTCAGCACAATCTCCGGATTACAACCTTTGATCACGTCCAAAACCAATCCATGACGTGGTTCGATGAACATCAGAAAGGCGATCTCCTTGCCATCATGAACGATGATGTCAACCAACTTGAACGATTTCTCGACAAAGGTGCAAACGATCTCTTGCAGGTAACAACGACTGTGATTGTTGTTGGTGCCGTATTCTTGTATCTCTCGTGGGAAATTGCACTGTTTGCAGTACTGCCAATTCCTATTATCCTCTGGGGATCCTTCCTGTACCAAAAGAAACTCGAGGTTCGATATCGCGATGTTCGAGCAACTGCAGGACAATTGAATGCGCTGCTCGAGAACGATCTTACAGGAATGGCCACAATTCAATCGTTCACCAATGAGACGTTGGAGTTGGAACGGGTTCGGTCTCTCTCAGAAGAATACAGAAGTGCAAATCGATCTGCAATTCGGCTTTCAGCAGCGTTCGTTCCACTCATCCGAATGGCAATCTTAGCCGGATTTACGGCAACACTCCTCCTCGGTGGACGCCTCGCATTGGACGGCGTATTGGCAGTCGGCGCATACTCCGTTCTCGTATTCATGACGCAACGATTGTTGTGGCCACTTACTCGCCTCGGTGAGACCTTCGACCTATACCAACGTGCTATGGCTTCCTCGGTTCGTATCCTTACGCTTCTCAATGAACCTCGCACGGTGACAGATGGAGAACATGTATTGGATGAAGAGATAGCGAAGCAATCACCAATCTGCTTCGAAAATGTCGGTTTTGCATATCCCGAACGTTCAGCCCTTTTCAACGACTTCAACGTCGAAATAGAGGCAGGAACAACCTTAGGAGTTGTTGGCTCGACCGGTTCTGGTAAAACCACGCTGACCCGATTCCTCTTACGTTTTGTTGAGCCGAGCAGTGGGGGTATCTCTTGGGGAGGAAACGACATCAAAGAGTACACTCTTGAGTCGCTGCGTCATTCCATTGCTCTTGTCTCACAACACGTCACACTCTTTCCTACTTCAATCATTGAGAACATTCGATATGGACGAAACGATGCTACGGATGAAGAGGTCAAACAAGCGGCACTCGCCGCTGAAGCGTTTGATTTCATCGAAGCGCTCCCCAATCAATGGGATACGTTTGTTGGTGAAGGTGGATATCGGCTCTCCGGTGGCCAACGTCAGCGCATCGCCATTGCTCGAGCAGTACTGAAAGATGCCCCATTGCTGATTCTCGATGAGGCAACGTCTGCAGTCGATAATGAGACAGAAGC
>JAAZUV010000192.1 GCA_018623995.1 Methanobacteriota archaeon | reverse complement strand
CGCATGACAACCGCATCGAACCAACCACAGCGTCGCTTACGACCTGTTGTTGTTCCAAATTCATGACCAACCGTCCCGAGGTGTGTTCCCACGTCATCCTCCAGTTCGGTCGGCATTGCGCCGTTTCCAACACGAGTGATGTAGGCCTTGGTAATCCCAATGACATCGTCGACATGACCAGGGTGAATACCTGCGCCATGTGTTGCATTACCGCGTGAGGTAACAGATGAAGTAACGAACGGGAAGGTTCCTTGATCAATGTCCAAAAGACATCCTTGTGCACCTTCGAGAATTACATGTTCATCGAGTTTGAGTGCGTTATCAAGCATGAGTCCAGTGTTCGCAATGCTCGTAGCATATGTGGAATGAATCCAATCTACCTCACTTGCGAGCGATGATGCATCAATGCGTACATCGGAACCTGCTGCTTCAAGCGACTTGTTCATGCGATGTGCGGTTGTTTCTGCCCATGATTCATCTTGAACGACTTCAGCAATGTCACCAAATCGCAGACCGATTCGATTTATTTTGTCTGAATACGTTGGACCGATTCCACGACCAGTGGTCCCGATTGTTTTGTCGAGACTGTCCATAGCTCGGTGATATGGAAGAATAATGTGGGCTCGTTCTGAGACAAACAATCGGTTCCCTCTTGGGTCATCTCCGCCTGTTTTGATCCAATTCTCGACTTCGGTGTTGAGGACCCACGGGTCAATGACCATACCATCACCAAGGACAAGTGAGCACTCCTGTCGAGTAATCCCAGACGGGAGGAGATGGAATTTGAGAACTCGATCACCGATGACGACTGTGTGTCCTGCGTTGTTTCCACCTTGGAATCGTGCAACCCAAGTCGCTTGTTCAGCCAAACGGTCGACAAGCTTTCCCTTGCCTTCGTCACCCCACTGCGCTCCTAAAATGACTGTTGCTGGCATGTTGTTCAACCGAAACGAACGAACGAATGTCCTTGAACTATACGCTTTGACTTCGTCGTTTGTTTTGGGGTATATTGGGTCTATTGAACATACGTTCATATACTGTCGTTCAATCTTCTTTTTGTTGGTAGGAATCGTTTGCTCTTTCGTAACAATCGAGACCCTGCTCGACGACAAACCTGATGCATTAAACACAAAAGTTTAAATAGTCTTGAATACAATTACTATACCTGGAGTTGAGAAGATGAGTGCAAGTTTTGATAGTGGAAACGGACGGTCACAAAAAGAGACAAACGTCTCAAGCGAACGACGAGTCCTCGAAGGCCACACTCGGCCATGCGAGGAATGCGCAGCGGTGGATTGGAGTCTCGATACGACACGCGGCGAGGTTACCTGCAACAGCTGTGGCCTTGTTGTCGAAGAGAATGTTCCGGACCCAGGGGCCGAGTGGACACAACGAGACCGTGGCGAAGATCGCTCCCGAGTTGGAGCGCCAATGACCTACACCCTCGCTGATCGTGGACTCAACACGACCATTGATGTTCGTGATTTGAACACTGGCGCAGCAAGCCGCCATGGGATTTCGAGCCAGAGTCG
Source organism: Methanobacteriota archaeon (assembly GCA_018623995.1). Lineage (GTDB taxonomy): Archaea > Thermoplasmatota > Poseidoniia > Poseidoniales > Poseidoniaceae > MGIIa-L2. The sequence continues at coordinate 1,758 of JAAZUV010000192.1, read as the reverse complement.
TCGAGAATGGCGTCGTCGTCGAATCATCGATGAGCGCTCAAAAACGCGTAAGAGTCGAGAGCGTAACCTCGTCAAAGCCAACCAATTCATTCGAGACCGTTCACAACTCCCGGTTGCCATGCAAGAAGAGGTCGCCCGATTGTACCGCCGTCTTTCTGACAAGGGGTACGTCACTGGCCGTTCCATTGCAGGGGTTGCTGCTGCGTGTACCTACCTTGTTGCTCGCGAGGAGAACGTCCCGCGACAAATTCCCGACATCGCTGAACAGTTTTCGATAGAAGAAAAGGAATTGTCACGGCTCATTCGTCAGGTCTCTCGGATGTTGAACATGCATTCCATCAGTTCCCCGGACCAATACATCGATCCGTTCATGTCGAAACTCGAACTTGCTCCATCGATGCGAAGTCAGGTACAGCATTTGTGGTCAGTCATCAAGCCACACGAGGATGTTTGGCAAGGGAAGAAGCCAATGGGCGTCGCTGCTGCTCTGATCTACAAAGCATGCAATGAATCGGGTTCTCCTCGCACACAATCAGAGATTTGTTCTATCGCCAATGTCTCTGAAGTAACGTTGCGCGGTCTTCTTCGATTGATTGAAGGCCTCTTGGTCAAACTTGGTGAAGCCTCTCAACAATGAGACCCTAAGTTTCTTGAAGCGATTCAGGTTGGGAGAGCCATGGGATTCAAAGCCAAGGCCCGTAAGAACAAGCCCAAATCATCTGATGATGGGTCTGAAAAGAAGAAATCAAGTTCCGGTGAAGTTCCTTGTGCAGTCAAGTCTTGTGAACGATTTGCCGACAAAAAACTCGGTGGCCGATCTCTCTCCTTCGATGATGCAACAGAGATGTGGGGCTCAGGTAACTTTGTCTCGACGAAAGGTCGAGTTCGTGTATGCAAATCCTGTTACCGTTCTTGGAAGAAAGAAAACAAGAACGACGACATGTACTGATTCACTTTCACTTTCAGTTTCGACCCAAGCGAAATCAGGTATACCGACTGTACTCAGCAACAAGGTATGCGTAACAACCGAACAACGGTACGAAGCCTTGTCACGACCCAAGGCACATGCCTTGCCATGAGCGATGGATTGGTGATTTGGGAAACACCAGCGACCCGAAGAACGCTCCATCTGAGAACAACCGCGACTGCCATTCTTGGCGTCAAGGAAGACGACATCGCTCTCTCCAAACTCTATGTTGGAGACAAACTTGGCCAACTCCACATTGTGCAGCTTCCCGAATTCACGCTCGTATCTACCTCAACCATCAGTCATGCACCGTTGCGATCCATGTGCATGAACGACCAATCTCAACTCCTCATCGCCGATGCCGAAGGACGCATCTTCGCTGCAGATACCGATGGGAAAGCATCCCTCTTGTTCGAAACCAATCGTTCCATATCCTCCATACGAGCTGAACGTGGAACCATTCGCATCCAATCTGGTTGGGAACAGTGTGTCTACAACCATGATGGTACCCTCTCAAATCGGAAAGATGCTTCATCCTCGTTTGGAGACAATCTTATGCTCCGAAGGATGCGTGAGAAGAAGGCAATTGAGGCTCAACGACGTGAAGCTGAGGCTCAACTCAGATTGTTGCCATCTGCCTGATTGGTTTCCTGCTCCAGTCGGGGCCAAGCGGGAACCGGCTCATGCCAGAGTGATGTATGCGCAGGTTTGGGCCATGAACGTGGCAGTACCCCTTGGTCTTCGATGATGATCTCGAGCATTGCAATATGACGCTGGACCGTTTCAGCAAT
>JAAZUV010000041.1 GCA_018623995.1 Methanobacteriota archaeon | reverse complement strand
TCCCAATCCATGCCGTATCCTTCTTTGCCTTGCACCTTCGCGGCTACGTTTCTGCCACCCATCACGAGAACGGTTGCCTGTGAGGCAGTCATTCCTGGAAGAACGCCCATGCTCGCTCCGGCAACAGCCGACCAGAAACAAGGGGCAATGAGCGGTTTGACCGGTGGAAGATCCCAATTTTCCTTCTGAGGAGGCAAATGGCTTGTCGTTGCGTAGATATCCAACAGGTTAGCAATGCCAAACAGACCTGCCAGACTTGGAAGCAGAAGTGAAGGAGACGGCATGCCAACAGGGCTGTCCACGGGAAGTTCAAACACTGCCCAACCGTAGAGGCCTGCGAGCAAAAAGAACACAGTTGCAGCGACGAATCCTGCTAAACGGCTGTCGTTTCCAAGGCGCTTACCAGTTATTTTCTGGACCCACTTCGGCCAATCGAGACGTGTTGTTTCCGTGGCGAGTAAGAGCAAGGAGATCACGAGCAAGATGACAGGTAGCCAATCTCGTAGTCCGTTGTACCAATTGAGCTCAGGCCCGAAAGCAATCCGAGCCACGACGATGAGAGGGAGCGACAAGAACAGGCCCAACTGTGAGCCACGTGCAGACCATGCAACGCCTCGTGCAGCGTTTCCTGCGAGCAACATCCGATGCCCAGGTAACAGCGATAACGCCGTATCGCCATCAGGTGCTCCAATCAGTGCGGATGGAATGTAATTCAAGAACGTGTGAACAGTACCTGTTGATACAATGATGGCGGCAACAGCTGAGAGCGGAATGCCCAATTCGAGCAATCCAGGAGAAAGGGCTAGGAGGATGAGCGCTACGTTGTTTACGTGGAAACCAGGAATCAAGCCTGTCAGTGAACCAAGCATGACGCCAAAGAACAAGGCGCCAAGGAGCCACCAAAGTTCATGGAAGTATGCTTCAATCATCAAATCACCTAGGATTGGTCAATGTATTCTTGACGATCGCTTATTCCATCGCCATCCGTATCTTCGTTGTTTGAACTCGTTCCGAAAGCAGACTCAAGCGCATCGCTGAGCCCATCGTTATCGTTGTCATCAACATCAGCGCTACTGAGGGTGTAAATCATCGCGAGCGAATCAGGATCTTCAACCTGAAGCAATCGACCTTCCCATTGCATGGCCGTGCCGATATGGAGCTCATCCAAACCGATGCAATTGTTCACAGCATCAAGTAGGATTCTCTTGTCGCTGCCTGGTTCGGAGAGATACCATGTACCATTCTCTTCAATGGCCTTGCCGTTGATTCGAACAATCTTGTTTTTGTCATAGCCCCAATCGATGGCTCCATCTCCCCATAGAAGTGTCATCGGAGAGGCCTTTTGACCTTCAGTGAGTTGTTCAACGAGCAATTCGGCTCGCATGTTTTCGTCATCCCAGGCGATGGTGACCTCAGCCGTTACTGCTTGACCGGCTTCGAGCCAAGTTGCGCGTGGCCCCGGAATCGTGACGGCTATGCTTGTCCAACCTGGAGTGTATCCTTGAGAATCCGTAAAGTAAGCAGACTCATCTTCAACACTTGGCTCAAGAGCGTATTTCATGTACGCAGATACAGTGTAAATCTGCCCAGGGTTGTCGAAGATTACCGAAGGATTTGCGCTGAGCAACACCAACAAATCATCGATGGATGATGTTGCAACCAAATCAGGGTTCGATCCGTCTCCTTTGTCGAGGCACCAAGATGAGGATGCAGTGTTCCAGACGAGTCGGCCTCGCATGCGAATGTCGCTCCCATTCAATGAATCAGCGGAATCGAGATCATCTTGGCTAGGCAAGACGCACAAAGGAGAGCCAGAAGAGCCCTCAAGTTGCCATTCTCCGCCGATGATAGACAATGTACCAGCAACGTCGACGGTTCGACCAGATGAGTACATCCATGTCGATTGTGAGGACCAGTCGAGCAATGGGATTTCAATGGGATGATTTCTGTCGATGACAATTTCGGGCCCCTGGACGGCAAGATTCCAGCGTAACTCCCGTTGTTGGTAGGAGAGGACACCCTGAACGGTCACCTTTGAGCCTGCTTCGATCCATTCACCAGTTGCGGAATGGATTGTCATTCCGATTTGGTGATTCGAGTTTCCGTAGTTGGGGTGGTCTCCAAGTCGAGCGGTACCAAATGATACGTCGGGAGCAATCGATTTCGACATAAAACCTGTCAATTGGATAACCTGTCCATCGTAATCTTCTGGGTTTAGGGCGACATCGGAAATCGCCAACAACGGTGCAGCAGGAATGTCTTCCTTGTCCCAATTCATTGCTCCGGCACCAAGTGCTTGTAGCCACATTCGTCCTTCGTATTCGATAACATCTCCAATGACGGTGACGTTTGTCCCGATAGGAGGTAATTCAGCAGGGCGATACCATCGCAATTCAACGACACCAGTGCCGTCGTCAATGATGGCATCAAGTCGATCATCACCGGAGTTGTATGGGTCTTCGACCCATGAAATCAATTGACCTTCAACTTTGACAACTTCGTTGATGTAATCGGTCAATTCGTCAACATCAACTACCGATGGTTCTCGTACCATGGCGTACCAGTTGAGTGTAGCCACGAGGAACAAAGAAATTGCAAACATGACCCACAATCGAGGTCCATTTGTCTCAGGATCGTCGGTCGATAATCGGGCGAGGAAGCCTTTGAGACCATCTGCCATGGGTGCCCCTTCAGGTTAAGATGCATATCACTTCCCCTCGGTCATTATCAGAAGAGATGCCTTGAAATGGAAGGCAAGAACAGGAAATGACATGCGAGACCGCGTGATTCGTGATGAAATCCATCGCGATGTTCTGGTTCCAGCCCATCACGCACGCATCATCGACACTCATGAATTCCAGCGATTGAGGAACATCCAACAGCTTTCAACCTGTGAATTTGTCTTTCCGTCTGCAACGCACACGCGCTTTGCACATTCCCTTGGCGCATACTTCCTCGCAGGTGAGTTGACTTCTTCTCTACAGGAAGTCCAACCCGGCCTGCTCTCGGACTCCGATGCTGAGTTGGTTCAAATTGGCGCATTGCTCCACGATATCGGCCATCCACCATATTCCCATCTCCTTGAAACACCGGAGGTCTTTGCAACCTTCCATTCCCACGAATACTGGGGTAGGATTCTTCTCGAGAGCGAGGACTCAGAGATCGGGCAAGTCCTCACAGATGTTCTTGGTGAAGAACGAAAACAGCGTCTCTTTGCTCTTCTTGACGGGCAACAGGAGTGCAACGGTGTTCCAATTGCTCCGTTTCTCAAGGAAATCATCAGCAGTCAACTCGATGTTGATCGCATGGATTACATGATCCGTGACCAAGCGAATACAGGTGCTCAGATCGGTGGATTTGACAGTGCTCGAGTCATTCGTGCGCTGCGTGTCAACGATGAAGGAAGATTGTACGTGAAAATTTGGGGACTGCCTGCGATTGAGGCCTACCTCGTGACGCGATATCACATGTACAATCAGGTATACTTTCACAAAGTCAACATGCTGACTCAATCCTACCTTGTTCGAATGCTTGCACGCGCTCGACATTTGGCTCAAATCGGGTCATTGGAATTGGATGGAGAAATCCATGAGATGCTTCTCAATGAATCACTGACACCGGACCAATACGCATCTTTGCATGATGCACACATTAAGGTCGCCATGGGCCGATTTGCGAATCATCCTGACGAGATTTTATCTGGCTACGCATCACGTTTGTTGGCTCGTAGAGATTACCACAAGTCCTTGAGAATTCCCTCGTTGACAACCGAGATGTTTGCTATGGTCAAAGATGAGGTTGCGGCCCATCTTACTGAGCAAGGGTTCGATGCTGAACACGATCTCATCACTGCTTCGATTCGAAAGCGTGGTTACATGCCATACGAACAGGGCATCATTCTGGAGGATGGTCGGGATGCAGCAGAACATTCACCGCTTATCCGATCCTTGACACAATCCGATGAGCGTATACTCGTCTTTGTACCTGAACAAATCCGAGATTCATGCGAAGCGTTGGTTCGTGCCAAGACCAAGCCATCGCAATCATCCCTCGCAATGTTCGATTCGGCAAACTCATGAAGGTCCTGTTCTCAGGAGTGTTTGGGGCCTGTAGCTTAGTTGGTTAGAGCACCCGGCTCATAACCGGGCGGTCAAGGGTTCAAATCCCTTCAGGCCCACTCAATTCGCTTTCTTACGGGACACTTCACGACACAATGGTTATGAGGGTCGATAGGGTGGGTTAAGTTAGTGAGCACGATGGCAACCCGTAAGAGCACCTTTACCGTTCTATTCATTTATGTCGCATCTTTGCTGCTTGTAGCCGTTCCGGCCCAAGCACAAACTCCTATTCCTACTGCAGCTATCTCCATTACGTGTCAGCCTGCAGAAATCAAGGTTGATGTCAAACCTGGTTCAACCCTCGTTGGTTTCACCACTTGTACTGCCTCAAATCCGACATCGTACATTGAGAAGGTGGCTCTATCCGTCACCTCAGACGGATTGGCAGCAGCTGCTCCTGGTGACATTTACGTCGGACCTGGCAGCGAGGAAGATTTCCAAGTTGTTGTGCGAGCACAACCCTTCATGACGATGCAAGCACGAACGCTCAAGGTTGAAGGAACCGTACAAGAGATCAGCGGTTTGCCACCTGCAAACGTCGCAACCTCCGGTGCGTCGATGATTGTATCCATCACGCAATTCGCACTTCTCCAAGTCGAAGCAGTCGAGCCCTTCGTTCAACTCATGCCAAAGACGGACAAGGACTTTGAGTTCAAAGTCTACAACCTAGGAAACCAATACGATTTCATGAACGTTGGAATTTCAGAGAACTCTCGTGAGTCTCTTGAAGACGCAGGATTCAACATCAACATCCCAATCAGCAAGGTGAATGTTGAGCCGATGGTTGCACCTGCAAAGGTTCGAATTCAGGTTCGTACGCCAAAGACCCAAGGATGGACGGACGCATACCACACACTCGATTTCTATGCAGAGTCGGATTTCTCCTGTAAGAACGGCGGCTGTGACCGTGAATCGCAAATGATCACCATCTACGTCCGTGGTATCTATCTCCCTGGCTTCGAAATCATCCCTGCACTCTCAATGGTTGCTTTGGCTGCTGCGATTGCTGGACGACGGTTCATCAATGCGGAAGATGAAGAGGAAGAGTGGCGTGAAGCCGCTCCGGGTCTGTAACCTACAAACTGTAACAAAAGCCCACTCTGTTTGGGTTGGGTTCATAACCTATCCATGCGAGGGTTCTATGAGTTGAGATTATGAGTGGACTCTTGAGTAAAGCAACTGCGACAGAAGAATCAGCAGAATCTACACCTGTGGAAGAGGAGTCCAAAACCGAAGCTGGCGCCCTTGCACAAGCTATCGAGGAAAGCGATGGACCCGACATATCGACCATTCTGACTTCCATTGGCTGGGCCGTTATTGTTGTTGGAGGTCTCCTTTCATTGCAAGGTGGGTCTTGGGGATTGATCGTAGTAATGAGTGTGCTCGTGCTAGGAATTGGTGCATTGCTTGGTGGGCAAATTCTCTCCAATGAGGGCATTAATCCCGTAAAGATGGGAATTGCTGCAGGCTTAGCGATACTCTTGACTGTAGGTCCTTATGGGGTTGGTATGTTCATCGGAGCTCCTGATACATTTGCAGTTACTGAACTTGAGTACGATGAGCAAAATGATCGAATCTCCTTCATGGTACGAGGTGGAATAAATGAGGCGACTGCTACTATCAACACGATTTCATCAACAGGGGTTGTTGAAGAGGTTTGGTCCGATTCGAAATCATTAGGAGATAATGGGGCTAGATTCAAAATCCCGATTACCGACTTCTTCCAAGGAAACAGTGAGACTTGCATCTATTGTTCTGATAGTAGCCTACTTACCTACCAACTTGTCGTAGATGATGGCGAAGGGTTGTCCGAAGAAATTACTCTAAACACAGGCTTCACAAATCGCGAAGCGCTACACGCAGCTGTTCAGATTCAAGATCACCTCACTACTCAGAATTCGGGTACTGGGCAGCAAGGTTCGACAACGACAGTGATTGATGGATTGATTATCGACGTTCTTGCAGGCATCATGCCTGACAATCACGAACCATTGGACGGTGGCATCCACAGCATGTCCACTGGAGAAGATGATGCAGGTACACTTGGCATTGTTCAAGGAGATTACACGATTGAATTGTCTGTTCTGAAAGGTGCAACTACGAAATGGAACCACCCAACAGTTACCGTTGATGGATACGCAGCTTCCTACAACTCAGGCGGTGAATTCAAAAATGGAGAAATGACTACCTGGCTAAGAATGGGAGGGACCACGACAGATAACAATGGAATTCTGTTCCTTCACGAAGACGATTTCTACGCGGGTGATGGTTGCTACACATTTGAGATTAAAATCACAAATCAATACTATTCATCGGAACCAGTCGTCACTGAATCGAGAATGAAGTGGGATTTGCAATTCGATCGCTACAACAATGCTGACTCGAATGAAGAGAAGCAAGAAGCTCGTACCTACTTGACCTGCTGAGGCTTCTTCTTAGCCAATGATCGGATTGCCATCTGCGTCGAGCCACTCTTCCTGATCTTCTGAATCATCAGATGCTTCATCTTCCTCCGGTACAGACTGTTCAATGGTGGTTTCGTGTGCAACGTACTCCTTGGAGGCTTCTTTTCCTGCACGAATGGCAAGAACGCCTGCAAAAATAACCACGATAACGATGATGATTGCATAGAGGATAATTGGCAACTCCTCAACTTCTTCGGCAGTTGTGAAGGACACCTCGCCTGAGGTCATTCCAGCATCACTCGCAATGAGGTTGCTAACTGGTTCAAGAACATCTGGATAGAGGAACTTGCAGGTTAATTGAGCAGCTCCATCCTCATAATGGTACCATGAAATTGGGACATCCTTTGTCTGGCCTGGCTCGACTGCCCAATTCGCTGTGCTAACGGTTGTTTGCGCTTCCACATCACCAACATAACATCGTACGTTCGGATCTACAGCAATCGTTCCGGTGTTTGAGATGGTGACCATAACGCCATGGGTCCGGCCAGTGTCTGCTGTAACGGCTTCAGGCTCAATCTTGTCGATGCTTAGTTGAGGATAGACAACGTCAATGTTTGCAGATGATGTTTGAGGGGCGATTGTATCGACAACGAAGTTACCCCAATTTGTCTCGACGGTGACCTTGATGGTTCCAGATTCTTGTCCATACACTCCATTCCCATCGAGCCACTCGACGATGCGTTTGTGTTCGTTGGTGCCGATGTTCACTGTCCATGTACTGGGGTCATCCAATTCACCGTAAATGACGGTGTTGATTGATGCTTCACTGTACCCGATGCCGGTTGCTACGACGGTTGCAACTGGTGCGTTGACAACCAATTCTCGCTTCGATAGCAATCGAATCCATGCGTCTGTGTATCCACCAGTTCCCGTGGAATTCGTGTAGTCTATGCTCGCCTGATCGTGAAGGATGATATCTTCATCCGTTCGGGATCCAAGCATGTTCGATTCTGTAAATGTCAAGCTTGATCCATCGGCTACGTGAATTGGACCGCTGCCGTAGAGTTCCGATGAATCGATTGTACAGGGGCCATCACAAGCAATGTCTGCACCCATGATCATGGATTGTTCTGCAATGAATGTGCCATGATTTTCGATGCTGAAGGTTGCTTGATTCCAATAAATAATGCCGCCTGTTTGAACGAGGTCCGCAGCATTTAGAGTCAAAAGTTCTGCATTCGAGTGGAAAAGCTCAATGTGCGTGATGCCGAAGACAAATGGATAGTAATGATCGATTGTTATGGTATACGCTTGAGACAAATCGACCGTGAATGTTGCACTTTCTCCAGTGATATCGTTCGTGGTTGTTCCATCAACAGTCATGTTGAGGTAGGCGTTCTCTGGAACATCGATGTCGAAGTAAACGGTCATAGTTGCAGCATTATCATCGATGTTCTCATCGATTCCAATTTGCGTTCCATCATACAAATGCAAGATCGATGCAGCATTTTCTGTTTGTATGTCAACGTCATCGAAGTGGAGAATGCCTCCTTCTTCTACGATGATTCTTGCGTCCTGATCGATATCGATTTCACCAGTCCAATGCAATTCTGCACCGTCCTTGACGATGATTTCACCATCGAACGTGCCACCGTTCCAAGAAACTGAATCGGTAACGGTTACGGTTGAACCATCCGAGGGTGCTGAGGCAAGGACAGGTGAGCAAAGTATGACCGATGTAAGCATGACAATTGTCAGAAACGTTGCAGTTCGCATGTTTACCCCAAGTCAAAGGGGAAAATCAACCCTTCTCTTTTTAGTACGGAACGTCTTTCCAGCCAATGGCATATCCTATCAGGTTGAATGAACGATGGAGAATTGGCGTTATGACGATGATGATGGCCATCGGGAGAAGTAATTCACTCGAAGCAAGAACCGACGGTCCCAAGAACAGTTGGCCCCACAGAAAGACCATGATTGCGAATGGCAATGTATCGAGCAGAGGTGCTTTCGAAGAAACATCGCCTTCGCGTTTGAGTCCCCGACGTCGCTTGAAGAACGAACCTGTCATGTCGCCCAAGAGGCAAGCGAATCCAAGGAACGAACCGAGAATGTATGCGGTCACCCATGGCCCTCCAATCGAAAACCAAGCCCCCTCAGACCCGGTAAGCGGTGACACGAACACAGATGCTCCATCAAATGAAGTTCCAACGATGGCAACCTGCAACATACAAAGCAAACCTGCAGTGAGTGAACCTCCAATGAGGCCGTTCCACGTTTTCCCATCACCGAGCATTCGGTTCCCGTCACTCATGACTTTTCCACCGTCAATTGGCCACGGTCCGTAACCTGTTTTTGGCAACCACTTCCCCCACATCATAGCGAACGTGTTGGCGATGAAACCTGGCAGATAGAGCCAGAGCGTCATCAGTACGAGAAGAAAAACACCCATTTCTGTTGCTTCAGTTACATCACTCATATGAGTACGAAGGCAAACAAGCAAATGAAGACTGTTGTCTTCTGAAAGCCAAAGCGGTTGAATTATCAGCCCTTTCTTTCAGGACGGAACATGAGTCGAACCGTCCTTGTTGTTGGGGGAGGTGGACGTGAGCATGCGCTGTGTCTCGCTCTTTCTTCTTCCGCTTCCATCGATGAGATACACACCACGCCCGGCAATGCAGGGACGCAATATTTCGGTACAAATCACAACATCGCAGCTTCAGATATCACAGGCTTGGTCAATCTCTCAAAGCAATTGGACGTTGATTTTGTTGTTGTCGGGCCTGAGGCGCCACTGTGTGACGGTCTAGCAGATCGACTCCTTGAAGCCGGTATTCCTTGCTTCGGACCACAGCAAGTGCATGCTGAATTGGAAGGTTCGAAGTTGTTCGCGAAAAAGGCCATGGATGCAGCAGGCGTTCCAACAGCCGACTACGATGTACTCAGTGCTACTTCCGACATCGATGCCCGTCTTGAGGCACGTTCAAAGGAACCATGGGTCATCAAGCGAGATGTACTCGCTGGTGGAAAAGGCGTTGTCGTCACTGACGATCGTGCCGAGGCCGTTGCATTTATTCAACAATCCATCGAGACAGATGGGCACGTCCTTCTTGAACGGTTCTTGCCTGGTGAAGAAGCCAGTATGTTGGTCGTTATGGACAAATCGGGATACGTTTGCCTCCCGCCAAGTCAAGATCACAAGCGAGTATTTGATGACGATAAAGGGCCAAACACCGGTGGCATGGGTGCGTATTGTCCTGCTCCAGTGGTAACTGAAGCCATCCATCGAACGACCATTGAACGAATTGTGGAACCCATGTTTACTCACCTCTCATCGATGGACATCCCTTACAGAGGTGTTCTCTATGTCGGCCTCATGATCGATGAGCACGGTGATCCTTACGTCGTTGAGTT
>JAAZUV010000191.1 GCA_018623995.1 Methanobacteriota archaeon | reverse complement strand
AGGAAACAGCGACGAGGTCGCGCCGATGACCGATAGCATCCGCTTCGTCTTGGTCAGTGTTCGAGCAAGCAATCAGCCGAATGCCAATCAAATCAGCATCCATTGCTGCGCCAGAAATTCCGTAGTTGTTATCGCCGATTCCTGCTGCAACACCCGCTGCAGATGTCCCGTGTCCATCGTTGGAACTTGGTGTTGGGTTCCCATCGTTCCCACAGTAATCCCAGTCTACGGCGTCCAGATAGTTCGGTGAGAGATCGTTGTGTTGATGGTCCACGCCATCATCAACGACCGAAATCAGAACGTTTGAGCCTCGAACAGAATCCCATGCGCCAGTAACGTTGGCATCCTCGCCAACTGTCCCTGACCCCTGGCCAGTGTTTTGGAGATGCCATTGCGATGAGAAGGAGGGGTCGTTCGGAATGAATCGAGGATGATTCTCATGAGGTTGTATGATCGACCATCGAACCACCTCGTCGATTGCAAGGAGTTCATTTCGGATGTCCATAGGATGTTCGAGATGAAGGATAAACGCACCAGGAATTTGGTTGGGTTGTTCGAGCGAATCGACATCGAATTCCAGTGCATGACGCAGCTGTTCTTCGGTTTGACCGCACATCGATGGCATGTACACGAGCCATTCTTCCGAAGCATCGTTCGAACCATCGGTCATTGCACGGACGAAAGCATTGTTGACGCCAAAACTCAGTTCATTCGGCGTACACTCGTATCGTTCGGCACTTGTCGTTGCTTGTGCATACGAGAACGGAGCAAGCAAAGTCAGCAGAATCAAGAAGATGCCAACTCGCATAACTCATTGACGCCCCCACTCGCATAGAAAACCTTGCTTTTCCTGAGAGCAAACCTTGACATTGAGAAAGGATACGGCAATCCATGCGAAGCATTGTAACTGGAGGTGCCGGTTTCATCGGTTCACATCTCATTGACCGATTGGTTGCTCGTGGAGATGATGTCCTAGTTCTCGATAATCTCTCGAGTGGTAAGGCAGAGTTCCTTGCTCACCACACTTCGCAAGTCACCCACATCGATGTTGATATCACCGATTTTGATGCCATGTCACCACACTTTGAGGGTGTTGATGTCGTCTATCACTTTGCAGCAAATCCAGACATTCGTCTCGGTACACAAATTACCGACACAGATCTGAAGCAAGGAACACTCGCCACATACAACGTCGTTGAGTCAATGCGAATTCACAACGTTCCAACCATCATGTTCGCTTCATCGTCGGTCGTCTACGGCGAAAACGCACCAATGCCAACACCTGAAAATCACGGTCCTTGCATGCCGATCTCCCTGTATGGGGCGAGCAAATCTGCAGGTGAATCCTTGATTAGTAGCTGGGTTGGTACATTTGGATTGCAAGGCTACATTTTCCGATTTGCCAACATCATAGGCGACCGAGGAACCCACGGTGTCATCTTTGATTTCATTCACAAACTAAAGCGAAATCCGAGCGAATTGGAAGTTCTAGGCGATGGTCGTCAAGAAAAATCCTACATGGAAGTCGGCGATTGCGTGGATGCTATTCTCCATGTGATGAAGACTGAGAACGAGCCGCTCAATCTGTTCAATCTTGGTAGCCACGATACGTGCAGCGTTCGTCGCATTGCAGAGATTGTTGTTGAAGAGACCGGGTACACAGACGCCGCCATCGTCTACACGGGCGGTTCACGAGGCTGGGCAGGAGACATTCCACGTGCCATGCTCGGAATCGACAAAATGCTCGCAACGGGTTTCAATGTCAAGTACAACAGCGAGGATGCGGTTCGTCACACAGCACGTGTGTTGATCGAAGAAATTGGTCTTGAAAACTGATTCCAGTCCTTCAGACGAAACCATCGGCCTTATGCATGAGAATGGGTTCGCTAAATTTGGTGAGAACATGAAGTCAATGCTCCACGACCAAGACGCTAGTGCCCGTTCCGATGCAGGAATCATCGTTATGTCGATGTTTTTTGCTGGACTCCTTGTCGTTGCTTTCACAACGAATCCAATCGCTTCAGGAACGAAGATTGGCGAACGTGCTCCTGAGTTCACAGCTGACGCCTACAACGGCAACGGCTGGAACTCGTTTGAGTTTGAGAGCCTCCTTGACAAGTCTTGGACGTGGAATTCATCAGAAGAATCTCCTTGGATCGCTGTTGAATTCTTGGACATTGACTGTGGATACTGTAAGAACTCGGCCACCGAAGTAGGAGAATGGGCTCAAATGTACTCTGCAGAACAATGGCCTGGTCCAGACGTTGTCTTTGTTGCTGTTGCTGTAGGATTTTTGGGAGACCACACTCGAGCTGAAGTCCTTGAATTCCGCACACAGTACAACAACAACTTCCTCTATGTCGATGATTTGGACATTAGTATTGCCGAAGAATGGGAAGTTTCTGCAACACCATCGTACTTCCTTGTCCAACCTGATGGTATTGTCGCATGGAACAGCAACGAGGCCACAAATTCCATCGGATGGGACCCGAAAGAGGAAGCATCCACACCGCTCAACGGATTCGACGACGGATACGTTCAGCTCAATGAAGCCATTGAACAACTAACAATGCTCAACAGAGGTGAGTAAGCATGAACGAGTACGCTATCCTTTCAATTCATGGTGTTCTCATTCTGTTCGGTGTTTTGTTGATGACACCAATGGGTTCAAGCATCGCTGCAATGTTCCATTCTCGCTATCCTTCAACAACCACACGTCGAGGCCAAATTCTAGCAGGCATGATGTTTGTTTGTCTGGGTGGATTCACAGTATCTGCCCAAACACTGTGGATGCACAACAAACTGTCGGAGGGCGCAAGTGTCTGTTCTGGAGATACCATTCTCAATTGTGATGGGCTCATTGGTAACGCTGCTTACAACACAGATCCGTTGTTGGATCAGCCATGGGGCTTGATTGGGATGGTTGCTTTTACCCTGCTCATGTGGTTCGTCATCACCATTGCCAAGGAGCCAATGTCCTCCGAAACACCTTTGTTCATCAAAGGAGGGCTTGGTGCTACGATTGCCGGACTTCCAGTCATTGCACTTCTTGTAAGCTACGAGATCAAGGAAGGGCTCATCTGTCCATTCTGCACCGTTACACACATCACCAACGTCATCGCCCTGATTGGGTTCTTTATGCTCTTCAAGATGTACGAATCCGATAACTGGGCTCCAGAACTCAAGAAATCCTCCAGGAAGTGAAGGCTTGAATCGTGACGTTGCGATTGTCGTCATTGCCGTCGTAGCATTGATTCTCGTGTCCTATCAAGCAGGATACATCTCGTTTGATGCAGATGATGATGCTTCAGATAACGTGGATACGACACCTGTTGAATCTGGT
>JAAZUV010000190.1 GCA_018623995.1 Methanobacteriota archaeon | reverse complement strand
GCTCATCAACACCGAGAGGAACGAAGAACATCGATTCGCCCAGTGATTGAATCGTTGTCATATCGAGATGATCGTAGTGGTCATGAGAAATAAAAACATAATCGATGTCTGGCAATTGATTAACTTGGTAGGTGTGCTCATAATCAAACGGTGCTGGGCCAAACACCAATGGATTGAGATTGTCCGAACCAAAAACTGGATCGAAGATGAGCGTCGTGTCATGCGTTTCAATGAGTATTGTTGAGTGACCAAACCATGTAACACGAACAGCATCCTCCTCAACATCGGCTTGTTGGTAGGGCTGGGTTGGTACCGTTTCTCCTGGAGATCGGTCAGCATTGCCGACCATGTAGTCCAAGAGAACGCCCATGAACGAACCTGTTTCAACATCCGTTGGTCGAACATTGTTGAATTTCCCATCGTAATAATTCGGAGAATCGTATGCGCCAACATCGCCTCCAACTTGGTCTGACATGGTTAAGAATGCCGTGGCTGAAAGGATGATGACGGCCATAAAGATGGACATGAGCAACGAGAAAATCTTCGCTTTCCGCTTGAACGATACAATGGAGACATCTGCTTCTTTCTTGGTGAATAGAGAAGTCTTTGCAACCAGATTGATGATGAATTTCATGATGAAATTAAGAACGATGATGACGTTCAATGACATCAAATCTTGACGATAGAACCAGACCATGATCGATGCGAGAACGAGAATGCGTCCAATCGATTGAATGCGTTTCGCGTCATATGCCGCCATTGACCAACACCAATGATGATACTTCAACCGACACGGTCGATGACACGTACGTGGTCACCACGCATGTTGAGCGTCATTGGAATAGGTTGTTCGTACAATTCCATGCTGACCTCTTCCTTGGTTTCGGAAACACTGGTGACACGAGCTTTCTCGCCCTTGAATGCACCAGAGACAATCTCGACGATGCAACCGACTTCGATACCAGAAGTAACGGCCTTTGGCTCGAGGTATGGGAGGATGTCCATGAGAGGCGCCTCACCAGGGAGAACTTGCTTTGCGTTCTTGAGTGGAGTTTGTGAAATTCCACGTCGTGCGGTTGGGTCTCGACCACCGGATCGACCGATCAGTTTCTCAACGTGATGAAGGGCACTGGATTCAACAAAGACGTATCCACGCATGTTGTTTGGGTGAAGTACGGAGAAGATTTCACCTTGAAGCGCAGTCAATGAACCGCTACCGTGCAGACGAGCGTACATCTCGTCAGCAACGCGAAGTTCGGAACCAATCGCTGTCTTGACGATGTACAGGAACGAACCGACAGAACCATACATTTCACGGAACAACTTGTCTGCACCTTCCATATCCATGTTGGAGAAAAGACAGTTCTTGTCTTGGAGTGTACCAGGATCGACCCATTCGTAGCCAACGTATCGGCCAGCAGGCGTAACTTCTTCGGAGCTGGTTGCTACGAGAATTGGCATAACGTCGACCAGATTTCGGCCCATGTCGATTCCACGTTCTGGTCCAGTTCCGATGTACTCGAGTGTATCGAGAGGGAGACCTGTTGCTTCAGAAACACGTGCAAGAACTTCTTCTGGCGTATCTCCAACGCCCCAAACACCGTCCCAGAGCCCTGGGAAATCGTTGTCATCTTTGCCTCTGCTCAAGAGCAAGAGTTTCTCTTCAAATCGTACAAACGCGATAAATGCTTCAGTCATGATCCCACCGCCTCATCCTCAGATTCCGAATACATCGTGAATCAGCCAAGGAATGAAGTTGTCCATGACGACTAGGAGAATGAATCCAATCGCACCAAGAACGAAAAGGCCGATGCCGCAAACAATGCTTGTTTGCTTAAACTCCTGAGGAGTTGGCTTTCGAGCCATTCGAATGATTCGAGCCCAAGAGCCGCGAGAAATCTTGCGGAATTGGGCTTCAATCCAGTCTTGGCGGTCCTGAACAACATCTTCAAATGAGCGGGATTCGCTTTTTTCATCAGACATGGTACAACCTCGTGCTTTCTAACCGACCTAACCACCCATTATAACCGCTTCCATCGAATCCAGAGTCAATTTTTGTTCAAAATTTCGGCAAGAGTTGATGAGGGGTGAACGCATCCAATGTGTGTATGGCTTCACCAGACCCGTATGCAACATTGGGTGTTTCCCGCGATGCATCGGACGCTGAAATCAAGCGTGCATTCCGTAAACTCGCCCGTAAATACCACCCCGATCGAAACCCCGATGACAGTGCTGCTGAAGCCAAATTCAAGGAAGTTCAGGCTGCGTACGAGACCATTGGTGATGCATCAAAACGCCAAGAGTATGATCAGAAGAAGCGCATGGAGAACATGTTTGGTGGAGGCGGTCGCTCACCCTTTGGCGGTGGAATGGGTGGCGGATTCGAGGATTTGATTGGACAAATGTTCGGAGGACAGCAACAGAATCCCTTCCAGCAACGACGACGCCCTCCACAGCAACAAGCCAAAGGAACGGACGTGCACGTGTCTGTTGATATCGATCTTGAAACCGCTGAGAACGGTGGAGAAATCCAGTTCCAAGCTCAGCGACTCAAGGTCGGATCGAACAATGTTGCATCAAAGGTACAGCAAAACTTCAGAATAAAACTCAAGCCAAATGTTCAGCATGGAACCGTCAAACGCCTCAAACAACAAGGAAACGAACATCCTCAAGGTATTCCGGGAGATCTTCACGTCACGCTTCGAATCGATGCTGGGGAAGGACGGCGTTGGGAAAATGGCATCCTGATTCAGGAAATTGTCATCCCCTATTCCACCATGATGCTTGGGGGAAAAGTCAAGATTGAGTTGCTCAACGGGAAATCAGGTCTGCTCAAAGTTGGTGAAAACAGTCAACCTGGTGACCGGCGACGAATGGCTGGAGCAGGTTACAATGGTGGCGATCTCGACCTCGAATTTATCCTTGAAGAGCTCGATGCGCTAACGGAAGAACAACGTTCAGCAATCGAAGCATTGCGAGACCTCGGGCTGTGAAACCATGGGCCGACAACATCGAAACGCTCCCAAACAAGGTCCTGATTCTGAGCGCTTGTGGCGTCGTTTCGCATCCTTGTTCAAATCTGAGGATCATTGGAATAAGCATTGGTCGGCCGATGAATTCGTTGACTTTCTCATCGAACATGAGGCACGACCTCCAAGTCGAGAAGACGTCAAGACCTATCGAAAACGAATGCTTGGTGATGTTCAGGATTTGATTCGATCATCTCGAAAACGCGGTCAGCACTTCAAGTGGGAAGGAGACAACACCGTTTCTGCACGATCACAGGAATCCATCATTGCGATTGAGCAAGCGGTCGCAGATTGGTCTGCTCGGCTATCACGTCTTGAG
>JAAZUV010000040.1 GCA_018623995.1 Methanobacteriota archaeon | reverse complement strand
GTGACAAGTTTGCTTCTCGTCACGGACAGAAGGGTGTCATCGGTCGACTTGTTGAACCAGAAGATATGCCGTTCACGCAAGACGGTGTTGTCCCTGATTTGATCATCAACCCACACGCTATTCCTTCCAGAATGACCGTTGCACACGTTCTTGAGATGATCGGTGGTAAGGTCGGTGCCATGGAAGGACGTCGAATTGATGGTACTGCCTTCCGTGGAGAAAAGGAGAGCAGCCTTCGTGACGGACTGGTCCGAAACGGACTGGCTCACACCGGTCGTGAAACCATGATCAACGGTGAGACAGGTGAAGCATACCCTGCCGATATCTTCGTCGGCTGTATCTACTACCAACGACTCCACCACTTGGTCAGTTCGAAGATTCACGCACGTTCTCGTGGACGTGTCCAGATCCTCACCCGTCAGCCGACCGAAGGTCGTGCACGACAAGGTGGTCTGCGATTTGGTGAGATGGAACGCGACTGTTTGATTGCACACGGTGCCTCGATGGTCATCAAGGACCGTCTCCTCGATGAATCCGATGGTATTGACATGTTCGTATGTGCCCAATCGGGCCACATTGCTTGGTATGATCCAAAGCGAAGAACGTACGTCAGCCCAGTCCACGGTGATGGGGCTGAAGTGTACAAGGTACAAACATCGTATGCGTTCAAACTCCTGCTCGACGAAATGAAGAGTCTTGGGGTTGCCATGCGACTTGAACTGGAGGACCGAAGATGAGCCGAAAAACCACATTGATTCCAAAGCGAATTGCACAAATTCGTTTCAGCCTGATGGACCCTGTCGAAATCCGTAAGATGTCCTCTGTCGAGGTCAAGACTCCGGATACCTACAAGGACGACGGACACGCCTACCGACAAGGTTTGATGGACCCGCACATGGGTGTCATCGAGCCAGGACTCGTTTGTCCGACGGACAACTGCAAGTACGACGAATCGCCTGGTCACTTTGGTCACATTCAGCTTGAACTTCCGGTCATTCACATCGGTTTCGTCAACTTGATCAAGACCGCTCTCAAGTCCACCTGTAAGTCTTGCAGCCAGGTTCTGCTTCACTCAGCGAAGGAGACACACCCCTCCAACCCCGAGCTCTCAGAGCAAGACTACTACCGCTCGCGAATCAAGGACATCATCACCAAGCACGGTGTAGGGTCCACAGAATTCTCAAGCATCATCAAGGAAGTCGAGAAGGTTGCTTCGAGCAAGAACCGACGTACTTGCATGCACTGCGGTGCAATGCAAGGTGAAATTCGTCTCGACAAACCAACCACGTTCAAGGAAAAGACCGAGAACGTTGGAACTGGTGGAAAGGAAACTGAGCGCAAGATGAACCCACGTGACGTTCGTGAGTGGCTTGCAAGCATTCCTGACGAGCACTTGATCTTCATCGGTATGGACAAGCAAAACCGTCCAGAGTGGACCGTTCTCAAGGTCCTACCTGTACCTCCAATCACCGTTCGACCATCGATCACACTCGACAGTGGTGACCGGTCTGAAGACGACTTGACGCACAAGCTTGTCGACGTCTTGCGAATCAACCAGCGACTGCAAGAGAACCGTGATTCTGGTGCTCCTCAACTGATCGTTGAAGACTTGTGGGAATTGTTGCAATACCACGTAACCACTTACTTCGACAACCAGACCTCTGGTGTTCCTCCTGCGCGTCACCGATCTGGTCGTACATTGAAGACCTTGACCCAGCGATTGAAGGGTAAGGAAGGACGATTCCGTTCGAACCTGTCCGGTAAGCGTGTCAACTTTTGTGCACGTTCCGTCATTTCGCCTGACCCATACCTTGGTGTCAACGAAGTCGGTGTACCTGTTAAGGTCGCAAAGGAATTGACCGTACCAATTCGTGTTACACTCCGAAACCGTGAGCAGATGCGTCAGATGATCCTCCGCGGTCCTGATGTCCACCCTGGTGTGAACTACATCGTGCGTGGTGACGGTCGACGTGTTCGAATTAACCCTCGAAGTCGTTTGATCAACGCTGGTTTCCGATGTCACAACCCTGAATGTGAGTCTGAACACACACTACGATTTGACCTTGATTCGGTCCTTCCAGCACCGAACTTCTTGCCAGGTATGGTCGTACGTCCACTCATCAACCGTGTTGAGGGAAGCGATCTGACCGAGTCAAGTTACATCGTTGACGATGAAGCAACGCTTCGCAACCTCCGTGGTGAAGACGAGCATGGTCATCCTCTCGCAGAAGACGACCCACGTGCTGTCCTTCACTACCGATGGATGCACGAACTTGCGCAAGCGGACAACCCTGACCCTGAGCCATTCCCAGAGCATCTCGAAATTCGCTGCCCACACTGTGGAAGCCCAGAAGATGACTACGAAATGCCAACGCCCGTCGAAGACCGACTATCAACCGTTGACATCCGTGGAAACCCGAAGCCAGGTATGCAAGTCGAGCGTCACCTCATCGATGGTGATGTTGCTATCTTCAACCGACAACCATCGCTTCACCGAATGTCGATGATGGTCCACGAAGTCCGAGTTATGGAAGGTCACACCTTCCGTTTCAACCTCGCTGTTTGTACACCGTACAACGCTGACTTCGACGGTGACGAGATGAACCTTCACGTCATTCAATCCGAAGAGGCACGTGCAGAAGCCAAGATTCTGATGCGAGTGCAAGAACACATCCTGACACCTCGTTATGGTGGTGCCGTTATTGGCGGTATTCACGACCACATCTCCGGTGCGTACCTGCTCTCCCGTCCAGGAACCTTGGTATCCAAGGCCCATGGTCTGGAAATGCTCGGTAGCATTGCTTACACTGGCGATCTTCCTGAGATTGTCAAGGACGAGAACGGTAACGACGCTTTCCGTGGACAAGATTTGATTTCATTGATCGTTCCTGACAACATCAACCTTCACTTCATGTCGCGAAGTCGTGACGAAGTCCACGTAAAGGACGGAAACGTTGTCGGAACACTCGACAAGCGTGCTATCGGTGCTGAAGACGGTCGTCTCCTCGACGCCATTGTACAGAGCAATGGATCGGAGAAGGGTGCTCAATTCTTGAACGAGTTCACACGACTCTCCATCGCTGCCTGTACATCCCTCGGATTTACCACAGGTATCGACGATGAGGATTTGAGCGCAGAAGCACTTGAAGCCATTCATGAGGCAAACGCAGCCGCTCGTGCTCTTGTCGAGGAAGAACTTGCACGCTTTGAAGCAGCCAAGGGTGACCCTCGAAAGTACGAGCCACGACCTGGTCGAACCATGCGTGAGACACTCGAAGAGAACATCATGGTTATGCTCGATGAAGGAAAGCAAGCTGCCGGTGACGTTGCAAAGAACGAACTGAACCAATCCGGTTCCACAAACGCTGCGGTCAACATGGCCATCTCCGGTGCCCGTGGTTCCATGGACAACCTCAACATGATGGCTGGTTCCATTGGACAAGCAAAGGTTCGTGGTAAGCGTCTCGAGCGTGGGTACAACGAACGTGTTCTTCCTCACTTCAAGCGAGGTGGTCGAGGGGCACAAGATCGTGGATTCATTTCCGGTTCATTCAAGCGTGGTCTTGAGCCAACAGAGTTCTTTATGCTCTCCGTTTCTGGGCGTGAGTCCCTCGTCGATACTGCTGTTCGTACGTCCAAGTCCGGATACATGCAACGCCGACTCATCAACGCTATGGACGATCTCAAGGTCTTCAACGATGACATGCTCTCCGTACGCAACACGGCAAACCGAATTATTCAGTTCTCCTATGGTGAAGATGGTATCGACCCAAGCCGTGGTGTCCATGGTGCTGCGTTCAACATCGATGTTATCATCGATGGTGCACTTGGTACCGAGGGTGGTTCCAAGATCACTCGAGAGAGCATCGAACGTGAAGAGAGTGAAGACGATCTTGGCGCATGGGATGATGTTGAAGAATTCCACGATGGAGGTGACGTCGGATGGTCGTTAAGAGTGCAACCAAGAAGAAGCTCATGGATTTGGGTATTGCAGAAAACTTTGCTCACACCCTTGCCAACGACCGCAAGTGGGACGATGTCAAAGTCCTCTCCGCACAAGATATTGCACAAGTCTGTGAAACGGACTCGGAGACAGCAGGCTCGATTCGAGACACCATCGAAGGTGCGCTCAAGAAGAACCGAGCGGCTGGCTCTGAAGCAACAGGTCCTACAACCAACGTCCGTCTCAAGCGCCGTGCTGGTACTCGAACACGTTCACGTGCTAAGACTGCAGCAGATCTCGATGCGTACAACGTCGACAAGAAAATGCGTTCCTTCGACGATGAACTTGCAGACGACCCAGTTTACAAGTCGTTGAAGGCAGCCATCGATGACCTTGGAACCAATCGATTCAGTGACAAGATCATTCACGACATGACCGTCGCTATTCACGAGCGCAATCTCAAGAAGTTGACCAAGAAGCAAGCAGCTACTGTTGTTGCAGATGCTTACGCAGCTCTCGACAAGGCGAGCATCGATCCATTCGAAGCCGCTGGAATCATCACCGCTCAATCGATTGGTGAACCAGGTACACAGATGACCATGCGTACGTTCCACTATGCGGGTGTTGCAACGGTCAACGTTACCCAAGGTTTGCCACGTATCATTGAGATTGTTGACGCTCGTAAGATTCCGAGCACCCCAACCATGATCATCCGCCTCAAAGACGACAAGAAGAATTCCAGTGAAGAAGCCCAGAAGTTGGCTGCAGCACTCGAAGTGACAACCACGTTCAACATTGCAAACATCGAAACCGACGTTGCTCAGCGACGCTTGGTCTTGAAGTTGAACAAGGGTCAATTGAAGCAAAAGAACATGACTGGAATGGAAGTCAAAGACAAGCTCGAACGTGCTCTCCGAACCATGGTTCAGGCGGACAAGGAAAAGAATCCTGGTGTTTTGACCATCATTCCGGGTGTTGCAAGCGAAGAAGACCTTGCAGACCTGCAAGAGAACCCTCCTTCCTACACCATGTTGCTTCAACTTGAAGAGAAGATTCGAGACCTACGTCTCAAGGGTGTTCCTGGCATCGAGCGTGCAAACGTCCAATTCGATGACAAGGAAGGAGAATACTATCTCTCGACCATCGGTTCAAACCTTTCTCGCGTGAGTGAAATCGAAACGATTGACCGCTCGCGAACATACACCAACAACATCATCGAAATTTTCGATTACCTCGGTATCGAAGCAGCACGCCAAGCCATCATCAACGAACTTGAGTCAACATTGCTCAGTGCTCGTCTCGAGGTTGACGTCCGCCACCTGCTCATGGTTGCAGACGTCATGACTTCAGAGGGTGAAGTGCGAGCCATTGGTCGACACGGTGTTTCGGGAACCAAGCACAGCATTCTCGCTCGTGCTGCGTTCGAAGTCACCGTCAACCACTTGCTCAAGGCAGGTATCATCGGTGAGACCGACCGGCTGACTGGTGTTGCTGAGAACATTATTGTTGGACAACCAATTTCCCTCGGAACGGGTAGTGTTGAGTTGTTCTACATCCCTGAGGAATGATTCCAACCATGAGAAACACATGTGGAGAATGGAGGAAATGAAATGGATCTAAGCCGACAACTGAAAACTGCAATTGCAACCGGAAGCCTACTGTTTGGACAACGCCAGACGCTTGATGCGTGTGCTCGTGGAGACGCTCGACTCGTTCTCCTCGCTGCAAACTGCCCAAGCGACTACATCGATGACCTGCGTGCACGTCACCCTGAAGTGACCGTTCACCAAGCACCTGTTGTGAACCGTGAACTCGGTGTTGCATGCGGTAAGCCGTTCAGCATCTCAACGATATGCGTTCTTGATGCTGGTGACAGTGAATTGTTGCAACTCGATGACAATCTTGCTTGAAACAGCGGCACGACAAATGAAAGGCTTGATGTCTGTTAAGGGCATAGCCATGTCATGCGCACACGCCTGAATGCACTGTTGCCAATTTTCTTGATTGCCATCATGCTTGGATCTGTGGCTGTACCACAGTTGTCCAACGTTTCTGATGAACCTCTCGAACTCGAAGAGGAACCTGGCCTGTTTGAAACGGCTGGCCGTTCCGTACCTGCGACAATCCTAGCCGCAGGGTCAGGTCAAGCGAACGAAGATGGTGAACACATCGCAGCCTTACCAAATGGCGGATGGGTTGTCGGTGTGTCGGAATGGACCAACTCGACGCTGACCTATGGCACCCATACACTCTCTCCAAGCTCACCGTACAACTCCATTGGGTTTGGTGAATTCTATCTCGCAAAGATGGATGACAAAGGTGCTTGGACCGGATTCATTAGCGCTGACCACAGTGCAACCACGGGAGCAGGTGGACTTTCAATCATGACCGATGTTGCTGTCGGAATGGCTGGAGAAATCTTCGTTTCCGGTTACTTTTACGGAGAGATTTTCTTTGGACCGCCTGGTCCAAACACGCTCATCTCAAATCTCAATTCAGGTTATCACCTTGAGGGATTCATTGCAAAAGCCGACCCATTTGGTAACTGGATGTGGGCGAAGAGTTTCTCAACATTGGTCAATGGAACAGGAGAATTTAGCAGGGCAACTTCATTGTCCGTTGACATGATGGGTGACCTCCTTGTATCAGGCACCTTTTCGGGAGAAACAGACTTTGGCGGTATTAGCATCAACGTAACAAGTCAAGATGTATTTGTTGCAAAGTACGATGGCAACCAAGGATCCCTACGTTGGGTCATCAATGGTGGTGGCATAGGAACCGACCAAATCTACGACATGTCACTCACACCTTCTGGAGGCGTCAAACTCGCAACGACCACAGATGGGGTCTCTCAATGGGGGACAAATACCTACATTGCTGTCGGTCAAGTCGATGCAGTCATTGTTGAAATCGATTCAAACGGTGGTGTTGTTGGAACAACAGGTATTGGAACCAGTAGTCAAATCACTGCCGTATTGAAACTCCACGTAGATGGCGGTGGTGATACGTACATGGCCGGTACATTCGATGGAACCATTACGAGTGGTGGCTGGACGGCAACTTCAAGTTACGGTGGAAACGATATTTTCGTTGCAAAGAGTGCTGCAAATCAAGCCAATAGCTGGGCGTTGGTATCTGGAACCAGCGCCTTTGACGAGCCTCAAGGCCTTGCTGTTACCTCGACCGGAGCCGTTGTCTTTGGAGGCTATCTCACTGCAACATTCACGGCAGGTTCAAAGTCAATTTCAAATTCAAACCACGATGGATTCGTTGTCGGACTCTCCGATGCAGGAGCAGTCAATTGGATTGAGAAGATTGGTGGCTCACAGTACGACTACGTTTTCGCTATGGATGTCAACACAAGCGATTACGTCGGTGCTGCGGGTTCGTACTCTGGTTCGATGACTCACAAAGGAGTCTCAGTGACGTCTGGTGGAGCAAGAGATGTCTTCGCTTGGGTCTTTGATCCAGCTGGATTGATCGATACCGACGGTGATGGCGTCCTCGATGCTGCACCTGACAACTGTCCTACGGTCCCGAATTCGAATCAAGCCAACACCGATGGTGATGCGGAAGGTGATGCTTGCGATGATGACGATGATAACGATGGATTGACCGATAACTTCCCTGACAACTGTCCTCGTAATGGTGAATTCAATTGGACCAGTTCCCGTGATTTCAACGATCCTGCTTCCTCCACTGATTGGGACAACGATGGTTGCAAGGACGATTCATCCGAAGATACGGACGACGACAACGACGGTGTCCTCGATGTTGACGATAGTTGTCCTCGAACATCCTACTCCCCTCCTCGCCCTTCGTGGGTTTCTGACTCAACAACAGACATCGATGGAGATGGTTGCCGAGATTCTGATGAAGATACGGATGACGATGGTGATGGTTTTGAAGACGCAGCTGACGATTGTCCAACCATCGTTGGGAACTCGACTCTTGGCACGGAAGGCTGCCTTGACACCGATGGTGACATGTGGTCGGATACATCCGACGATTGCCCAACTGAGTATGGAAATTCAACCGAAGGCGGATTGAACGCTTGTCCTGACATGGATGGTGACGGATGGGCGGATTCAATCGATGATTTGCCAATGGATCCTACCGTTTGGAGCGACACCGATGGCGATGGATACGGTGACAACCTTGGAAGCACACCTGCTGATGCATGCCCTGACACACCAGGAACATCAACCATTGACCGCTACGGATGCGTCGATGCTGATGGAGATGGTTATTCCACACCAACTCAAGGTTGGGGTGTTGACAGTGGAGCCGATGCTTTCCCGAGTGATGCAACACAATGGGGCGATTTCGATGAGGACGGCTTTGGAGACAACTATGGAAATGCCTCATGGATTGATCGACCCGAGAACTGGGTTGGTACCTACATCGATGGTGCACAAGATCAAGACGCATGTCCAATGCAACCAGGAACAAGTTGGCAAAATGGAATCCTTGGATGTCCTGATTCGGATGGAGATGGCTGGTGGGATGTGCAAGACGCCTTCCCTGGTGAAGCCTCACAATGGTCCGATGTTGATGGAGATGGATACGGTGACAACGAAAGCGGTGCAAATGCAGACGCATGTCCAAACATTGCTGGCAACTCAACCGTTGATCGGCTCGGTTGTATCGATACTGATGGTGATGGTCGCTCGGACCCTGAATTGAGTTGGACCGTCGTCAACGGTGGAGATGAATTCCGTCTTGAGCCAACGCAATGGTTTGATTCCGATGCTGATGGGTATGGTGATGAAATCGACGGCTTCGAGGGCGATCAGTGCCCAGATGTCTACGGCCTTTCCTTCAATGACAGATTTGGCTGTCCTGATACGGACCGTGATGGATGGTCAGACCCTGATGCAAACTGGACGCTAGACGATGGAGCAGATGCGTACATCAACGATCCATTGACGCATATCTACGTTGAACCTGTTGTTGTTGAGAGTGAAGAAGAGAATTTCTTCACTAGCCCATTGATGCTCGCTGTTTACGGTATTGCAGTGCTTGTTCTAGCAGGACTTGCCTTTGTCATGACTCGTGGTCCAAAGGAGCCTGAAATGAAGCAATTTGCTCAAGTTCCAATGCAACAACCGATGATGCAGCAACAAGTGACCATGCCTGTTGCTCAAGCAAATCCGTATCAGCAACCGGTACAAACTCAGACCTATGCACAAGCTGCTACACCACCTCCAGTGGTTCAACCAGACCCTGCTATGGACTACTACAATGGGCTCCTGTCGCAAGGATATACGCCTGAGCAAGCCTCGATGTATACGAAGCAATACTTCCCTCAGTTTAATCTCTGAAATTATTGCTTTCCTTGAGGTTCGTTGCTGTTGCCCAACAGTTTGCTGAATGTCAGAACACAAATTGTCAATCCGATGAATGAGAAGATGAACCCAATATCGATCAGATTGTCGGCAAACTTAGAAGGATCAAAGAATCCATCACCTCCATAGATGGTGTATCCAAACACCAACAATGCGAGCCCAAACAGACCGGTTTTCATCTCTTGTGCAGACAACTTGGGAGAATTGGCTTTTCCCCTTGAAATGATTCGATTTTGCTTTACCAATTTGCTTGACATAATTCCGTTGAACATCATGATGCCGAGAGATGCCAGTCCGATGAGAATAAAGCAAAACGACCCAAAAATTGCCCCTCCATTTGGTATGCCATAAACGCCTGATGAACGGATGACTCCGAGGAACATGATGGCCCCCAAAACAATCGAAGAAAAGGAGACTAGAACCTTTGTCCGAGTACTCACCATAGACAAAACTGGACACGAGTCGTACTTTATGGCTAAGCCGACGTTTTCGCAATAATTTCATTATTTTGAGCAAAGGAATCTATGCTGCACAAGAGTGTGGTGTCGTCATTCAGTTCCATCGGGTATAGTGCTCTTCCGTTGTATGTTCTTCTTGTCCACAGATTTCACATTTTGGATTTAAGCCGAAAGCAGCCTTAATTTCATATTCTGTTTCTCTATTCTCTTTATGCTGTAGGACTTTTGGGAAAACTGTTCGTTTCAGAATCTCATAGATGATAATCCAACCAAGGCAAAGGC
>JAAZUV010000189.1 GCA_018623995.1 Methanobacteriota archaeon | reverse complement strand
GGTATCTTTTGGTAAAGGGCCAATGATTCTTTCAAGCGTACCTGGTTTGAAATTTTCAACAATCACATCGGCCCATTCAATCAGTTCCATCAATCGATCTTTTTCCTCTTTCAAGTTCATTTGAAGGATGGTCTTTCCACGATTGCAGCACAAGAAATACGCTGCAACGCGCTCACCATCGAAGTCGGTTGCAAATGGTGGACCCCAGCCCCGTGTATCATCGCCCCAAGGTGCTTCGATTTTGGTCACATTTGCTCCCAAATCAGAGAGCATTTGTGCTGTGTATGGGCCAGCTAGAATTCGTGAGAGGTCGAGAATGTTGATTCCATCTAAGATTCCGCTCATGACACCTCCAGACATCCGAAAGAGTTGAACCCAACCCTCCGGCTTTGTGGTCATGAGCGAGGAGGAAACCAAGCATCACCGGGTATGGTGGGGCCTGCTTGTGTTTGGTCTTCTTCTTCATCTATCGTCCATTGCATCCAGCGATTACGGTCTTGATACGCATCTTCATCTTGCTGCGATTGAATCCAACGAAGATGGTACGCCGAATCTTGAGTGGGGAGATGTACGTCCTGAAGATCCCTCTGCGAGCAATCCAGACGATGTCCAAATGTTGGAACGTGGCTGGTGGCAAATCCTTGAACTCTATCCCTCATGGTTGCTCCCGTTCGCTGCCTTCCTACCGATGCTTGCACTGATTGGGCTTGTTCTTGGAGCGACCAAAGGAAAGCCACATCTCGCTGCCCTCATCTCGCTTCACCCATCGTTCATCTTCGCTACTGGCCGTCTCTATCCTGAATCGACCGTTGCCCTCGCAGTCGCAGGGGTCATTCTCGCTTCGTTGTATCTCTTCAAGCTTCGAGGCTGGAAACTTGTCCAATGGCTCTTGTTGGCGGTTGCTAGCATCCATTTGCTCGTTCTCGTCAAGGGCTTATCCGCAATGGTCGGTTGGATTCTTGTTGCTCTGTTGCTTGCTTGGGTTGCTTTGGATCGGCTTGTGCCACAATTCCGGAACTATTCTCGAAGTCCTATGATGGCGCTCTCAGTTTCCATTCCAGTCGTACTCGTAGTGATGATTGCTGCATCATTTGCAACGGGTGGATCGCTCACATCGATTCGCACACATCCTGTGCAGTGGACGTTTTCTCTTGTTGTAGCGTTCTTCGATGGATTTGGCCTGTATCTCTTGGTTGGGATGTGTTGCTGGCCTTTCTTATCCGAGGGGATTGCTCAAGCCAAGCAATTCAACGACAATACGTCGGTCTTTCTTCTTGTCTTCATTGCTTCAGGAACACTCCTCATGTCGATGTGGGTTGCTTCTTTGTGGGTCTATGAGGCAGACCGTTGGAATCTTCCATTGTGGGAGAACATGATTTTGATGGGGAACAATGGACGCTATCTCACAGCACTCGCTTTCCCACTCTTGTTGTTGCTGAACAGAAGCATGGGCAACAAACCTTTGGTCGTAGATAAACCAATCATGCTCGCTCTTCTTCTCGTCTTACCGCTCTCGATGTTGGCCGGTATGCATGGTCAAACAATGTGGACGGACGATGCTGCAGATTCGTTCTCAGAAGAAATAGCGAACGGGGAGGATTTCCTCTACATCGATGATGAAGCGCTTGCTATGCACTGGCTGTACACGTTCAGACTCGAACTCGATGCAGAAGGTGACCGCGACATTACCGGCCATTGGCGAGCACCGGACAGCAACTGGGAAGTTGAGCTGGAGGGGTTAACCATGGAAAATCGAGGTGATTTGTCGAACGTCGCCTATCTCGTGATTGCTCCTGACATCGATGTTGAAGCTCCATCTGGCTTTGAAAAGGTGGCTTCAGGGACTGCTCCTTTCCTCAATGGTGGAGGCGATTGGAAGGTCTATCGAGCCGTCTGATGCTAGCGAGGGGTTCAAGTCATGTCCACCCGAGGGTTGTAACGGAGGGACCATGATGCGACGCTCCGGCGCTCACAACTCTTTGCCTGATGAGGACCCTATTCAGACCCATGAGTGGGAGCTTTCTGTCAAGGAAGTCGTCGAACAGCAAGGTGCTCAGCGTGCAGAGAGGTTGCTTCACAGTGCGATTGCAGCCGGTGCTGATGCGGGTATCGACATCGATACGACGACAACACCGTATCTGAACTCCATCGCTCCCGACATGCAGGGTTCCTATCCAGGCAATCTTGAGATGGAAAAGCGCCTTCACACCATCAACCGCTGGAATGCGATGATGATGGTCACTCGGGCCAACAAATACGTCGATGGTATTGGCGGCCACATCTCCACCTATGCATCTGCATCTCACCTCTGGGAAGTTGGACTGAACCACTTCTATCGAGGAAAGGATGGCGATGGCTGGGGCGATCACGTCTACTGGCAAGGACATGCCTCGCCTGGAATTTATGCTCGTGCTTGGCTTGAAGGTCGCTTGAGCGATGAGAACGTCCACAATTTCCGTCAAGAGGTCGGAGGTGCTGGACTTTCTTCCTATCCGCATCCGAGACTGATGCCAGACTTCTGGGAATATCCGAGTGTTTCAATGGGTCTTGGTGCCATGACTGCCATCCATCAAGCACGATTCAATCGTTATCTCCACCACCGAGGCTTGGCGGATACCACGCTTTCTCGTGTATGGTACACGATGGGCGATGGCGAGTCCGATGAGCCAGAGTCGCTTTCTGAGTTGGCGCTCGCAGCTCGTGAAGGACTGGACAACATTGTCATGACGATGAATTGCAACCTACAACGATTGGATGGACCCGTTCGTGGAAATTCGAAGATTGTTCAAGAACTCGAAGGTCGATTCCGAGGAGCTGGCTGGAATGTCATCAAGGTTCTATGGGGTTCCTCATGGGACGCACTCTTTGCAAAGGATACGAGCGGAACGCTTGCTAAGCGACTTGCCGATCTTGTCGATGGAGATGAGCAACGATTGTTCACGGCAGAAGGGGCGATCATTCGCAAAGAATTGTTTGCAGGTGAGGAACTAACGGCCATGGTCGCTGACTATTCCGATGAAGAACTTGAAGCGCTGACCGAAGATCTCGGCGGTCACGATTTCCTCAAAATTCATGCTGCCTACGCAGCAGCATGCGCCCACAAAGGGCAACCAACGGTTATTCTTGCGCGCACCATCAAGGGGTACGGACTTGGTCCTGCTTTTGCAGGCCGTAATACAACGCACCAGAGAAAGAAGGCCGACGAGAACGATTTGCGTTTGATCCGAGATGCGATGGGTCTCGATTTTACAGATGAAGATTTGGAAAAGCTTCCATTCATCCATCCAAACGATGTTCCTGATGTTGTTGCTTATGCGAAGAAGCGACGAGCTGCAATGAAAGGTCCAATGCCGGAACGACGAGTTCCTGAAAT
>JAAZUV010000188.1 GCA_018623995.1 Methanobacteriota archaeon | reverse complement strand
AAGGTGATGGTTTTGGCATCAATATCACCAGACACATCGATTCCGCGAGACGAGGTGCTTCCCGTTTCGGATTGGACAGCAAAGACAGCACCTGGTTCTCCTGTTCCACTGATGGCGACTTCCCATGCCCATGCATCATCGATTCGAGCATTTGCCCCATCAAGCATCTCGGTTGAGCCGTAACTGGTGTCTCCCTGATCGACATAGATTTGTACGATCTGATGGCTAAATCCGTTGCTCAAGCCCCAGATATCGGTCATTTCGTCCATTTCAAGAATGAATTGAGCGTTCCATGCACTTTGGCGAATGGTCAGTTTCCTTGCATCCCACAGACCACCATTGTTTGGTGTTGCGAAATCACTTGCAAGTGGATAAATGTAATCGCCATCACCTGTCTCATCTCCAATGGCATCATCCAGCTCAAGCAAGGTCACCCATTCTTCCAAGTCAGGAAGAACCATTTCTGCTGGTGCAGGGGGTGCCATTTCCTTGTCTTCACCATCTCCATAGGCGAGCGAATCAGCGAGAGCCGCGACGACCTTGATTCGTGTCGAATAACGTGGTGCAAGCCCAATCTCAGACCAAGGGATGACAAACTCATAGACATCTTGAACGGCGCAACCACCGAGTCCAGAACTTCCGCTCAAGACCCATTGTTCCTGATCACCGGTCTTGCCCTTTGCTGTGAAAAGGTTCCATTTCGCACGCCCATCGTCGCGCAAAGTTTCGAAATCAAAAGCGACCATGTATTTGGATGGGAAACTGAGGATTTGATTGCCGTAGTAGGTACGGAAATTCGTTTCAGCTTCGTTGAAATTGACCGCATTGGGTTGCATGAAGTAGAGGGCTAAATCAGGGGATTTGCCATCAAGTGACATGTTCTCGAGTTCGGAAATGGTGGTTGCATCCACTCGGACAAAGACGTTGGAAGCGTCATAGCCAACATAGAACTCCTCAATGTTGAATGGTGCTCCTTCAACCGGTGCGTCGTAACGAGCAGCACCGTCCCATTCACCGGGTAATGCAACACCGTCAACCATCGGTTCGATGATCGAGGAAGCTGCCGGTGACGGAACGGCAGGATTGGTCCACAAGTCTTGCAAGTACGGAGGAAGGTCGAGATTGACAGCTCGATAAATGTTGGAGAGATGGACCTTGAAAAGAACGTCCCAGTTCTCGTCGTAGCCACTGTCTTGATCCAGACCATACCACCAGAACCAGTCGCTACCTTCAGCGATGTACAATGATTCCCATGCAGCCTCGAGACCAGGGTCGTTAGGATTGTCTGCTTCGAAAGCGACCAGTTGCTGACGTGCTTCGACAAGGCGTTGCCAAGCAAGGGATTCTTCTTCTTCACCAGCCCAAGTACGAAGCGTTCCGTCAATCCATGAACCCGTTCCAATGGTTTGAATTTCTGGCAATGTTGGTTCGGTTTCGAGGAATTCTGATGGTGTTGTGGTTACGATGGTTGGATGCGTTGCCAATCGACTGTACCATTCCGCCATGAACGGACGGGCGTTGTCTTGATGTTGGAACTCGGACATGAACATCCAATTCTCTCCATCGAGGGCGACGGTAAGTAGGTGTTCGGACGGGTCTTCACCCGCATCGAGGAGTTGTTGTCGAATGTTGTCAAGGTAGGCAATGAAATCTGAAACTGCGGCTTCTGGCGTCATCGTTCCATATTGGAACGCAATACGATCCGATATGACACGATCACGGAAAATGACAGCCACTTCACCACCATCAGCACCTGTGACTTTCCATGGTGTTGCCAAGTTGGTGACATCCTCTACGTCGATGTAGTCGCCATTTTGGTTGGTGGATTGCTTGAGAATCTCCTCATCGGTAACCATCCATTCGATACCAACGTCCGTTACCGGTTGAACCATGGCTGGAGAAACTGCTTCCTCACTCGGCCACATTCCAGTTGGACGGAAGCCAAGTTCGTCTTCAAACAAATCCATCCCTGTGATGAGATGATTCTGCACATCCTCCGGCCATGCTTCTTTGTTGACTCGAATACCATCTTCCATGGTCCAGCCTTCCATCATGAGCAGAGGCATGATAGGATGGTAGTACGGTGTGGTGGTAAGTTCGACTTGTCCGTTTGCAGCAAGTTCACTGTACATCGGCAAAACGTTGCCCATGTGGGCATGTTGGGCATCGAGAACGTAGTTCAAATCGCTCAATTCGTAATTCCCACTTTGCATGAACAAATCGATGAGACCCTGGTCACGATGACTCGAGTTGTAGGACCCGAGAACATAATCCGGTGAGAATTGGTAGAGATACCAAAGGACTTGGAGGTCAAGGAAATCTTGTGGAGGAAGCAAGTCATCGTCCATGATGGTTGCAGGTTTGAGATTGTGGAGTGTGTTGTCATAGAGCTCCTTGTAGCGTGCACTCGAAGGGTGTAGCCAGCCGAGTTTCGGATCATCCTCGGAAACGTTGTAAATCCAGCCACTGTTCCAAAACGATTGGAATTGCATGGTGTGGAGTTCAAGATCTGTTGCGTTTGGATAGCCACCTGTTGCCCACGAACGCTTGGCGATGTCCGTATGTACATCCAGTGTCTCTTGCTCGTGATAATCGACAAGTTGTTCGATGAACGAGGGCACAAGGTTGTATGTTACCTTCGTTCCAGTATCAGCAAGAATGCCTGGTGAATCGACGTATTCTGTCATGGCGTGGACACGAACCCATGGCATCTCGTACATGCCCGTGAGTTTGTTCTTGTAGTACGGTTGATGCTGATGGAAAACAATAGCAAGATTGAGTGCGTCATCGACTTTACCTGCTGCAGCAGGTTGAATGACTGGTAGTTGATTTGGAGATGTTGCATTGTTGACATTCTCGATGTGCCAAGCATGCGTGAACGTCTCAGCTCCATTGTTGCTTGCAGGATTTTGCTGTGGGAACGAAGCCCAAACGTTTCCTTCATCTTGCCATTGCGCATACATCATGACATCCAACGATGAAGGCGAACCAATCTCAGCCCATGGAATGGCAATTTCGGTCACCATGTTTCCTTCCCACCCTGCGAATAAATCGACCACGTAGGCACTGTCGATCCATGCGCTTCCATCGTAGGAAACGAGACGGAAGTAGGTGTCATCCTCAAGAACAAATCCATAATTCGCAGCAAATGGAAGTGTATGTGAGAAGCCCCAGTCCTTGCTCAAGACCGACCCTTCAGTTGAGGTATTGAAGTAAACGAAGAGATCTGCTCCCTCGGTGGTCGATTTCCAATCGGTTCCATCCCATCCGATGTAAAGATTGGATGCATCCCATGTCATGTGCAAATCGATGTTGCTGCTTGCCATCAACTCGTCAGCGCTTCAATCGGACAAATCGCCATCCACTGTGATGGTCGAAGGTGTTT
>JAAZUV010000005.1 GCA_018623995.1 Methanobacteriota archaeon | reverse complement strand
GGAGAGACGGACCGTTGAGGTGATACGATGGATGACAAGTACGACCTGAGAAGCCTCTTCATCGGAGAGGAGAGTTTTGCCCACAAGACCATCACATCGCTCCTTGAAGGTACGCCACTCGAGGAGAGTTCCTCTGCTATCGCTTTCGGAGTCGGAACCTTTGCCGTCGTGAACATCGTCTTCCTTCTTCTTTTCTTCTCGCAATTCGCTATCCTATGGATTGAGCGAAAGGCCGTTGCTCGTATGAACGACCGCCGTGGTGCTACAACCGCTCTTCGTTCACTCTGGGTCGGAGAAAATGGTGTCACCGCTGGTGCATGGTGGAACATGCTTCCTTTCGGCCTCGGCCGTCCAGTTGGTGTTCTCAACAAGTGGCTCAACAACCGTTTCGGAAACCAATCGGAATACGAAACCGTTGACCGTGTTGGCAACCGTTCGTGGATGGGTCTGAGCATTCTACCGGGTTTCTTCCAAAACGTTGCGGACGGAATGAAGTTCCTCGTCAAGGAACACATGGTTCCACGTCGAGCTGACAAACTCATTTTCGAAGTTTCGCCGTTCCTTATTGTTTCAACCACGCTTCTCATTCTTGGAATGATTCCACTTTCAAGTGGCATCTACGCTACGAACCCAGATCTCTCGATTCTCTACATCATCGCCATCTTTGGAATCGCCCCAATCGGCGTTTTCTTTGCAGGTTGGTCATCCAACAACAAGTACACCCTCATTGGTGGCATCCGCTCGGCTGCCCAACTTACAGCATACGAGATTCCTCTCTTGCTCACACTCCTTTCGGTCGCTATGCTAACGGGTACCTTCAACATCATCGAAAGCGTTCACTTCCAGCACACTGCAGGCGCATGGAACCTCTTCCTCATGCCATTGGGTGCGGCTCTGTTCCTCATCACCATGATTGCTGAAGTCGAGCGTGTACCGTTCGACATGCCAGAAGCTGAAGCCGAACTGGTCGAGGGTTGGTGGACAGAATACGGCGGTATGCGTTTCGGTATGTTGTTCATGGCCGAATACATTCGAACCTATGCAGCATGTTTCCTGTTTACACATTTCTTCCTCGGCGGATGGCATCTTCCATTCCAAGGCCTCATTGGTAGCATTCCGTACCTCGGTCCTGCTTACCTCCTGATTCCTGGTGCTCTCGTTGTTCTCATTAAGGCGTGGCTCGTGTTCCTCATCGTCTTCGTCTGGGCTCGATTCTCTCTTGCTCGTATCCGAACCGATCAAATCCTTGAGTTCGGATGGCGTATGCTTCTTCCACTTGCAGTTCTGCAAGTTGTTCTTGCAGCGGTCTACCGCCTCTACCTCTTCGATGTTGAGGGTATGGCCGACACCGTTTACGGAGGAACTGCATGGGATGCATTCGGTGTTCCATTCCTCGTACCTGCACTGACCACAATCCTGTGGCTTGCCTTCTTCTTCCTCTTGCTCAACGATACGGGCAAGAACGAGCGCACTGCACGTATGTACCACGTGCAAACGGTGCAACCCGCAGGTACACACTTGCCTGGTCAGGAATGAGGTGAAGAAGCATGCCAACACACCCTCAAGCAAAACCGAACTTCCGAAATCTGTTCTGGTACCCGTTCAAGATCACCTTGATTACGGCCCTACGAACATTCCCGTTCTTGGGTCGTATGTTCCCAAAGAAACTGGGAATGGGATACCACAACACCTCTCACCCAGAGTTCCTTGATGATGCGAGCGAACACCGAGCGAAGAGTCGTGCAAAGTACAACGATATCTCGAAGCAAGAATTCGCTCCAGATCGGGTGACATCGGATTTGTTCCCAAGTCTTTGGAAGCCACAAACCGTCCAGTATCCATACGAACGGCTCGAAGACATGGAGCCATGGCTCTTCGTTCCTGGAAACTACAACGGCCGAATTGGTGTCATTTGGGAGACCTGTACGGCATGTAAGATGTGTGTCAACATCTGTCCAAACGATTGTCTGCACATGACGACTGAACTTCGTGTCGACGTTCTTGACAACGCTGAAGGTGAATACGAAGGCTATGGTGCTGAACTCGAAGTCGGTGGCTATGCGGCCAAGTTCCGTGAAGAAGTTACGGAAGAACTCGAATCGTTCGATTTGATTACAGCTCACAGCGCTCCTCCATCAGAGTGGCGCTTTGCTCAGGTCTTGGACCTCTCGGGAAGTACTGCAACCGTTCGCTGGAACGATTCCGGTCAAGAAGAAGTCCTTGCTCAATCCGAACTCCGAACAGCAGACGACCAAATCGTCTCTGGTCGAATCGACATTGGCCGCTGTATGTTCTGTGGCCTCTGCATGGAAGCCTGTGGTTTTACTTCGTTCT
This sequence comes from Methanobacteriota archaeon, assembly GCA_018623995.1. Taxonomy (GTDB): domain Archaea; phylum Thermoplasmatota; class Poseidoniia; order Poseidoniales; family Poseidoniaceae; genus MGIIa-L2. The sequence goes on along the minus strand of JAAZUV010000005.1, from coordinate 24,145 downwards.
TTATGACCAACGAATACGATGGCATGTCTGGTTTCACTCGACAAGATCTCTGGTTTGATGCAAGCAGAACGCGTGTTCTACCATCTGTCCATCAAGAAGCCGTCGATGGTGAACTTGCAAAGCGTGCAACAAAGGAGCGCGACAAGCGAGCCAAGAAGGCTGCCAAGGCTGCGAAACCCGTAGTAGAAGTACAAGAACCAGCTCCAGTCGTAGAAGAAAAGGTCGAAGTCAAGGCTGAGCCAGAAGAGGACAAGCCTTTGAGCAAAGAAGAGAAGAAAGAGGCTGAACTTCAACGTGTCAAGGAACGTTCAAAGAGCATCGATTTTGATGTACTAGGAACGGCGAGCGCCGAAGAGAAAGACGACCTAAAAATCATCAAAGGTGTGGGTCCGTTTATCGAGGAGAAACTCAACGCTCTAGGTATCTACACGTTCTCACAGATCAGCAAGATGACAAGCGAGTTGGAAGATCAAGTCAACGAAGCCATCGAGTTTTTCCCAGGTCGAGTAAAGCGAGACGAATGGGCCAATCAAGCCAAGGAACTGCTCGATAAGGAGGATGCCTGAAATGGACGTCGCTTCGGCCACTGAAACCATCATTTTCTTTGTCTTTGCAACGATTACCATTCTTGGGGCATTGGGACTCATCTATGCGCAGCGAGTTGCACACTCGATGCTCTCACTGATTTTCTGTTTCATGGCCGTTTCAGGAATCTTCATCCTCATGGGTGCTGAATTCCTCGCAGCGATTCAGATTCTGGTCTACTTGGCCAGTGTAGGATTGGTGGTGTTGTTCGGTATCATGCTGACTCGTCGCCAAATTCAGGAGGAGGATTTTGAATGAGATTGATGTCCACATTGACCCGTATTGGTCTGATTTTCCTTGCTGGTGCAATGATTACGGTGCTCGGAACAGCAGAGATTTGGGATGAAGAGGCGAAGGAAGTCACGACCATTGATCTTGCCAACACAATGCTCGACGTTTGGGCTCTACCATTGCTCATTCTTGGTGTCCTCATGGCTATGGCCATGATCGGTGCTGCTTACCTCGTTCGTGACGAACGTCGTGAAAATCTGGAGTGGGAACAGCGAGGTGAAGACGCATGATTGATCCAGCATGGGTAAGCGTTCTTTCCGCTATTTTGTTCACCATCGGTCTTTGGGGCGCGTTCACTCGAAAGAATGCCATCGTCGTCTTGATGTGTCTCGAATTGATTCTCAACGCTGCAAACCTACAATTCGTTGCAGCAGCCATCCAACACGGAGATGCATCCGGTTGGGTCTACGCTATCTTTGCCATTGCCATAGCAGCTTCAGAAGTTGCCATTGGTCTGGCCATTTTCCTTGCCATGTATGGCCAACACGAAACGATTTCACTCGATGATGTGAATCTCTTGAAACACTGAGGTGATAGAATGGGCGGTACATCAGAAACAATCAGTTCAACATTCATTGAGTATGCAATTTTCATCGTTCTCTTACCGATGCTTGCATTCCCAATCATTCTCTTCCTTGGACACATCTTCAACGGAAACCAAACATGGGTTAAGTCAGCAAAGGAAGGAGGGCTCATCGCTCTTCCAATCATGGTTGCGAGTTTTGTGCTCTCTATGCTCCTCATTTCCGAATTCATTGGTAAGGGAACGGGAGGACACCACATCGGTGACTGGCTCTCATTTGGATGGATGAGTGCGGATGGCCTCAAAATCGAAGGAAAGGCCTTCGGCGTCGGTATTTACATCGATCACATCACCGTGATGCTCCTCTTTGTCGCTTCCTTCCTCTGTATGCTCATCAACATCTTCAGCATTGGCTACATGAACACCGATCCGGTCAACGACAATCGAAACCACCGCTTCTACGCTGAGTTCGTTCTGTTCTGTTCAGGTATGCTTGGAATGGTTCTCGCTGATTCCTTCCTTTGGCTGTTCATCTTCTGGGAATTGATGGGTCTTTGTTCCTATCTTCTCATCGGATTCTACTACGAAAAGCCAAGTGCAGCCTATGCAGCAAAGAAGGCGTTCCTCACAACACGCGTTGGTGACGTCTTCCTCGTTATCGGATTGGTCATGCTCTGGAACCTCTTCGATTCGCTGGACTATGCAGTTGTCTTCAACGAGGATTTGATCGCCGCTGTCGATCCTGGGCAACTCCAACTTGCTCTCGGAATGATGTTCATTGGAGCTGTTGGTAAGTCTGCCCAATTCCCCCTTCACGTATGGCTTCCTGATGCAATGGAAGGCCCTACCCCTGTTTCTGCGCTCATTCACGCAGCGACCATGGTCAACGCAGGTCTCTACCTCGTTGCACGAATGTTCCCATTCTTTGGTGCAGAAGCCATGCACGGAGAACTGGTCGACCTTGCATTCATCATAGCCGTCATCGGTGGAATCACCGCTGTCATGGCTGCAGCCATCGCCTTCGTCCAGGACGATTTGAAGAAGGTCCTCGCATATTCGACCATGAGTCAACTTGCCTACATCTTCACCGGTCTCGGTGCAGCCCTATGGCTAGCCAACTCGCTTGATTGGCATCACGACAGCAAGGCTCACGACATTGTTGTCGTTGCCTTCGGTGCAGCACTCTTCCACCTCTTCAACCACGCAATGGCCAAGGGAATGCTGTTTATGGCCAGTGGTTCGGTGATTCACGAAATGCATCATGCCCACCATGATTTGCATCATCACGATGACCATGGTGACCACGGTGACGATCATCACGATGACCATCATGACGATCACTTCGATGCTCAATCCATGGAGAACATGGGCGGACTTGCTTCGAAGATGCCAATCACTGCAACAGCGATGTTGGTCGGTTCAGCCTCCATTATGGGATTGCCGCTGATTGGTGGATTCTGGTCAAAGGAAGGCATCATCGCCAACACATGGCGCGTCGCACTCGACGACCCACGCTTCTTCCTACCAGCTGCTTGTGTTCTTCTTGGTGCAGCCATGACCGGATTCTACATGTCACGTATGTGGTTCAAGACGTTTGCAGGAAAGCCAAAGACAGAGGTTGCAGCAAAGGTTCACGAACACACACCATGGATTCCGATTCCACTGGTGACCCTGACATTCGTGTCGCTTTCAAGCGTCATCCTTGCTGGAATGATGTTCACACATTGGGCTGGTGAACCAGATGGTGGTTACGCTTTCTTCAGCAAGAAGGGCATGCTCAAGGGACTCATCTACGAATTCGAGCACGTCTTCGTCAACTCCGATCCATTCTTCTTTATCCTGACTTACGTGGCCATCTTCATTGGTGCCATCGTTGGTCCTGGAATGGCCATGGCACTCTATGGTGGCTCGCTTGAAGATGGCGAGAAGGCCAAGCCATGGATGCAACCGATCATCAACCTCTCTTCTCGAGTCAACGCAAAGCGTGGATTCGACAACAGCGCATGGGCCAACTCCGGTCTTTCCAATGCGCTGAAGGAACGATTGTATTTCGATAAGTGGTACGATGCAGCCATGCTCAAACTTGTAGCCGGCTTTGCCAACATCAGTGCAGCATTCGACCGAAACGTCGTTGATGGAACCATCAAGACGATTGAATCGACATCTCAGAAGCTCTCGACGCAGGTTCGCCGTTTAACGACAGGATCGGCTCGTGATTACATCATGATGGCAGCCTTAGGTGTCCTTGTCATCTACTTGCTCTTGGAGGTGATGATTTGAACGTTGATTACCTCTCAATGATGGTCATTCTACCGATTCTTGCGAGCATATTCCTGTTGATTCTGACCTCTCGTCTCAACCCAGCAGCGCGTGCAAAGTTTGACGCTCCTGTTCGAATGGCTGCTTTCATCATCTCTCTGGCAATGTTTGCTGTTGCTACGTTGATGTTCTTGGGTCAAATCGGTGATGTTGGATGGAACGACATCGCCTTCAATACGTTTGAATTCCAAGAGTCCTATGTTTGGATTGAACAACTCGGTATCACATGGACGGTCGGTGTTGATGGACTCTCCTTCCCAATGGTTTGGCTGACAACGTTGTTGATGCCAATCACCATCATTGCAACATGGAACGAGAAAGCAGGTGCAACATACTTCCCACTCATGCTCATGCTCGGTGGTGCACTGATCGGTGTCTTCGTCGCTCTTGACATGTTCATGTTCTACGTCTTCTGGGAACTGACACTCATTCCGATGTTCTTCATGATTCTCAAGTGGGGTGGAAAGGACCGGAAGTATGCGGCTCAGAAGTTCTTCATCTACACGTTCACAGCATCCGTCATCATGCTTCTCGGTTTGCTGACGATGTACTTCTTGATGGATACACAGACCTTCAACATGCAAGAAATGGTCGTACAAGCGAGCGGTGCAAACGCAAGCGGTGTCTGGCTTGGTCTTGAAGTTCAGAAGGTTCTCTTCATCATGCTCATGCTTGGGTTCCTCGTCAAGCTTCCTGCAGCACCGTTCCATACGTGGCTTCCTGATGCGCACGTCCAGGCACCAACCGGTGGTTCGATGATGCTGGCTGGTGTCATGTTGAAGATGGGTGCCTACGGTATGTTCCGTCTACCAATCTCTCTGTTCCCTCATGCATTGGAAGAATTCCAATTCATCATCATGATGATCGGTTTGGTTTCATTGGTTTGGGGAGCCATCGTTTGTCTTGGACAAACCAACCTCAAGAAGATGGTTGCCTATTCCTCAGTGTCGCACATGGGTGTTATCCTGTTGGGTATTGCAAGCATGCAACCACTGGGTTGGGCTGCAGCACTCTTCATGATGTTTGCTCACGGAATCATCAGCCCTATGCTCTTCGCCGTTTGTGGTGCCTTCAAGCATCACTACCACAGCATGGAGATAGGAGCTATGCGAGGTATGGCCAAGCATTCTCCATGGCTTGCGACAAGCATGATGTTTGGTTGGATGGCTTCACTCGGGCTTCCATTGCTTGCAGGATTCGTTGCTGAATTGATGCTGATGGTTGCTTATTGGTACGCCTATGGTTGGTGGATCATCTTCCCTGGTCTTGTTCTTGCTATCACCGCTGCGTACTATCTTTGGTCGATGCAGCGAACCATCTTCGAAGGTGGCGAAGCAACACAACCTCCAGAAAGCCTCCATGGCGAACCGGTGCCAGACATCGATAACTCGGAGAAGATCGCTATGCTTCTTCTTGCAGCCTTTACCATCCTCTTTGGTATCATGCCATGGATTTTCCTCGACATGATGGACATGTGGACTCGAAGCGCCATGGCGTTCCTTGGTTTGGGAGGTGCCTGATATGTCAACTGAAAATGACTTCGATATGGACATGATTGAAACACTCGGTCCAGAATTCACCGTATTTGTCGGATTGCTTCTGATCATGGTCGTTCCAAACCTCGGAAACGGTACGTTCCGTATCCCAGGAACACCCATCCGATTGCCTTGGTTCCTCGGTGGTACACGATTCAAGGCGGTTGCATCACCGCGACTCCCTGGCCTCCTTGCTGTTCTTACAATGGCTCTGGCATTGTTCCAAGTCGTCTGGTACCTTCTTGATGCTACGCCAGCAGATGGACAGGACATCATGGCTGGTGGCGTCTTCATCTTCAAGGTGAACATGTTCTCACGAATCTTCGAAGCCATCTTCTTTGCAGCATTGCTCCTTGCCGCCATTGCATCCTTGGACCGATTACCAATTGGCTCACAAAAGAGCGATGACATCGATGTGTTGTTCAACAACCGCCGACAAGCGGATTTCTACATCTTGATGTTGACTTCAGCGCTTGGAATGAGCGTAGTTGCCCTTGCTCAAGACATGTTTGTCTTGTTCGTTGGATTGGAACTTGCTTCGTTCTCAACCTACATTCTTGTTGCCTTCCATAAGGAATCACGAGCAGGTTCAGAAGGTGGTGCCAAGTACTTCATCGTCGGTTCTGTCGCTTCCGCAGTTGGATTGTACGGATTGAGTATGCTTTACCTCTGGGCTGGATCACTCCAGTTCCATGAACTGGCTGCTCACTGGGAAGCGCAAGGCGCAACATCGCTCAGTATGATGGCACTCGGATTTGTTCTCGTTGGATTTGCCTTCAAGATCAGCGCTGCACCATTCCACTTCGCTGCTCCTGATGCATACTCAGGTGCAAACAGTCCAGTCGCTGGTGTTCTCGCAACCGCAAGCAAGGCTATGGGAATGCTTGGTCTGATGCGTGTTCTGCTCATTATCACGGTACCTGAGGCAACTGCTGATGGTTCAGCCATTTGGATTGGCCTGCTCGGCATACTTGCCGCCGTAACCATGACCTGGGGCAACATTGCTGCCCTCGGTAGCGAGAATCCGAAGCGTATGCTCGCCTACTCATCGGTTGCCCATGCAGGTTACATGTTGGCAGCATTGACCGCCATTGGTGCTTGGAACTGGGGACTGGTTGACAATGCCGGTGTTGCAATGGATGTTGTTGTCGCTGCACTTCTCTTCCACATGTTCGTTCTTGTCTTCTTCAAGCTTGGAGCGTTCCTTGTGCTTGGTGTACTCGAAATGGAAGGGGGGGCATCACGTCTCTCGTCGCTTGCAGGACTGGGCAAGCGAGAACCACTTCTCGCTGTTGCCATGTTCTTGTTCATGATCTCGCTTGCTGGTGTTCCACCAATGGCTGGATTCTTGTCCAAACTGCTCGTCATCATGGGAATCGTCGAAGTTGCAACCGGTACAGGTTCTCTGTCTTCCATTGGTGATGCTCACTGGGTTTGGTGGCTCGCCTTGTTGATGGTTATCAACAGTGCCATCTCCATGTTCTACTACCTGCGAATCGGTGTTGTGATGTACTTCCACGAGCCGGAAGAAGGTCGTAAGGGACCTCTTGCTTCTGGTGCATCCATCCGCATTGCTATCGCTCTCTGTGCGATTGGAACCGTTGCGTTCGGATTGGTTGGTGGCGAGCTCATCGACCTCTGTCGAGATGCTGCTGAATCACTCCGCTGAAGAGGGGCGACTTCAAGAGGGGTCGACCTCTCGAAGCACATGGTGAGACCCTATGGGACGACGTCATGAGGAAAAAGTGGACGAGGAAGAACTCGCACGCTTGGAAAATCCTGAGGGTTCACCAGGCAAAATCCGTGTCAAACTTCCGAACGATGGGAAGAGCAAAGGTGAACTCGGATACAAGGGTGAAATGTTCGCTCTTGCAGAAGAGATTCTTGGCGGACGCCGAGTAACCGTTCTCTGCGCTGACGGAGAAACACGAATGGCTCGAATCCCAGGTAAGATGCGACGTCGACAGTGGGTTCGAGAAGGCGATCTGATCATCGTATGGCCATGGGATTTCCAGGATTCGAAGGCGGATGTCAAGCACCGCTACACCAAGACACAAGCCATGTATCTCTCAAGGAAGCAAGTTCTTCCAGAAGTTGTTGATATGTTTGGAATGAATTCACGCATCGATGATGATGATATTGGTGATGACTTGTTTGGTTCATCCGATGCTCCAGAAGAAGCAGAGGCTGCAGACGATGACGATGTTGACGACATGTTCGGTTCTGATGACGATGATGACGATGTCGACGACATGTTTGGTTCCGATGATGACGATGACGATGTGGACGATATGTTTGGTTCCGATGATGAACCAGAGGTCGTTGAAGAGCAACCCGCCGTTGAAGAAATGCCAGAACCTGAACCTCTCGACGATAACGACGACGATGACGACGATATCGATGCTTTGTTTGCCTGATGTGGCAAAGGATTGAAGTTGAACGAACCCCAACAACCGATTGAGGAGTGTTCGTATGGCACGTTCTGGTGACGATTGGGATGAGTTAACGGAACGCACCCGTCAACGAAAACAGACACGCCGGAAACGAAACCGACGTCAGCGTTCTGCTGAAGAACAAGCAGACCATGATTACAACGAGGAGCATGCCTCAAAATTTGTTTCTGAGTTGGCTAAGAAGGATAGCCAATACAATTGGATGAAGGACGACAAGAACAAGCGCATGTTCCAGAAAATCGAGAAACGCATCCAAGGGGCGATGGGCAGTGGAACCTACGATTGGGTCGATCGTCGAGTGTTTGACCAAGTCTTTGATCGCCTCACATTGATGTCCTTGTACAAACTGATGAATGCAGGAGTTCTCGATACGCTTGACTTTCCAGTTGCTCGCGGAAAGGAAGCACACGTGTTCCATGGAACCGATCAACAAGGAAAGAGTGTGGCTGTCAAAATTTTTCACACATCCAATGCAGTGTTCAAGAATTTGATGCAATACATCGAGGGAGACCCACGGTTCGGCGGGCTCCGACGACGACATCGTGATCTTGTCGACATTTGGGTTCGCAAAGAACACCGCAATTTGATGCGACTTTACCGTTGGGGTCTTCCTGTACCACAACCGATTGCTATTCAGAAGAACGTCCTCGTTATGGATTATTTAGGAACCGAATCTCAACCTTCCCCGAAGTTACGAGATGTCAAAATCGAACATCCGGAAGCTGTTTACGATGAAATGCTTGAGTTCCTTGCAGTTTCATGGCAAAAAGCAGAATTGGTTCATGGTGATTTTTCTCCGTTCAACATCCTTTGGCATGGTAACGCCCCAATCGTCATCGATGTTGGCCAAGGTGTTGTACAACATCACCCGAAGGCGAAGGAATTCTTGGTCCGAGATGTGACACGTCTCGTTGAGTGGGCCAATAAGAATGGACTTGATGTTGAATTGGCAGATGCAATGTACGATGTTCTCGAAATGGATCTTTCACACGTTGTTGAGCGAACAGAGGAAGAATGATTCACTCTTCTTCCCACGTGACGGATTCGTCATCAGCCATTTCCATCATCGCATCAACGGCTTCATCATCTTCAGGATCGATTTGGCTGGCACGTAGACGTCGTCCACGACGCTCGGAGATGTCGGCCAGTCCTGGAACAAGTCCATCGAATCCGTCTGCTCGTCCCTCGTCTTGACGAGTTTCGATGTACTCGAGGGAACGGTTGTCCATCTTCATGCGCTTACGGCTTCGTTCAAGGAACGATAGAACACTTCCGTGTTCAGAACCGCCCGCAATCATTTCAACAGCCTGACGGGCAAGAGAAAGACCGTCAGCATCACCAACAAGAACGACGGTCGACTTGTAAATCGTTATCTCAACATCGGTGAGGTTCTCGATGAGCCTTCGAATCTTACCTTGGCTCCCGATGATTCGTGCACGAATGCGTCGTTGTTGCTGCGATCGCTTCCCAACGAAATCTTTCAAATCGACCATTTCGAAGAAGTTGTTATCTTCAAGCAAACGAATCGCTGCTTTTGGAGCCATACCTCGTCCTATCGCTTTGATAACATCTGGGAATTTCATCGCCTTAATTGGGTCATAGGAGCCAGGTTCTCCCCAGACCACTTCAACATCGCCTGATTCAGAATCGATGTGAAACTCTTGCGCTCCTGACGCTTCACGAAGTGCCTTTGCAGTCGTCCCTTTCGAACCGATGAGGACAGCGATTCTGTCCTTCGGAATACGTGGCAGTCCTTGTCGCATGTATCAACGCCTACTGCCACTCTTTTTCAATCTCGTTGTTGAAGCATTGCAACAACAAAGCCGACACAGATGAGAGCTGTGAGGGTTGGAGCGAAGGACGGAACCAAGCCAGGGCTCGAGATATCAGCGCCGGTAACGACCATGTAGTGGTCGTTGTTGATTTCACTGTTCTCATCAATGACATTGGTCGGATCGATGCGAAGGCGCAAGTCGTATTGACCACTGTTTGGAACTGTGTAGGTCCATTCAATGGTTTCAACACCATCACCAAGCGAACCTGCAGGGAGCGTGACCACATTCATGACCGTCCAGTCCGTTGTTGCACTACGGTCAGCAGGAGCAGCTTCGAGACTGATGACAACCGCACCAGCGTAGATTTGATTTGAACGCAATTCACCAGTGATGGTGATGTTTCCAAACGTTTCACCTGGACGTACAACCAATCGATCAACGTCTGTCGCAGTTGCATTCCAGGACAGGTCAAGTCCTGGCATGACTTGGAAGGCTTGAGGTTCCGTTGTTTCGGTGTTCCCGGCTTCATCGGAAACCGTTGCTCGAAGCATGAGATATTGACGAGATTTTGTTGCCCAGTTGGCCAATGCCAATCCACGGTCCAATCCCGAGCCTGGAAGTTCAAGCCACTGTCCTGATAGATCTGGGGTTTGGCCAACTCCGTTGGAGTCAAATCCATATTGCAATGAAACAGTGCTCTCATCAACGCCTGAAAGGAGATCGTAGGTTGAGAAGGAGATGTTTGCTATACCAATCAAATCGGTTGTGAGTGGATCGACGGTCCAACCAACGAGTTCAGGCATTGATGTATCGATACGAATGGTATCCGAGACAGTGTTCCCCGTGTTTCCAACGCGGTCTGTGGCTCGCCATGACAGGCTGTGATTGCCTTCGCTCAATTCGATGGTATGTGTGTTTGAGGTGAGGGAAGTCCACGCTCCACCATCAATTTGTAATTCAACGTAGTCAACACCACTTCCCGAACCATCGTTGGCAGCATCAAGAATGCCACTGATGCTGATCGAGGTTGTGGATTGCCACATGTTTCCATTGCCAACAGAAACACTGTTCATGGTTGGACCTGTTCGGTCAATTCCGATGAAGATGGTCTCAGAGCTGCTGAGTCCAGAATCATCGAAGACCGTAAGACGAGGATTCCATGTGCCTTCAGAAAACGAACCACTGCTCCAATCCCAACCATACGCAAGCGACGTTGGGCCGTCGGTTGAAGGTGAACCAGGGCCAGGAACGTTCTGGAGTGTGGCTCGGTCAAAATCGTCATCGGAAATACCGTATCGGAATTCGAGCGTTCCCGTCTCACTCACATTGAACCAAGCTCGGTCGGTACTCGTTGCTCCACTTCCAACATCTGGAGAGAGAACGGTGAAGGCGGTGATTTCAGGAATGTGATTGTCGATGGTGAACTCATCGGTCGTGCTAACCGTCACATCACTCACATCGGTATCCCATCCAGTCGCACGAAGCGTGTAGGTTCCGTTGGAGTACGATGTAGAATCGAGGTTGAACAACCAAGGAGTGCCTGTGAGGTTTGTCACCGTTGCATAGGCGCTTCCCACTTCAGCGATCTCGACAAGTATCGAATCGATGGTTCCAGAGCCAGACAATGCAAACGTGACGGTTTTCAAGCCGGTCACGGATTCGTCTTCAGCAGGACCGTTTGAGAAAACGATGCTCACGCCCGAAGTGTTGGATGTCTCTAGGCGTTCTTCGAGGTGTGTTGCAACCGGTGGTGAAACCGAGAGCATAGAAAGAAGCAGAAAGGAGACGAGACCGATGGCAACAACTCTCCCTCCCATGCTTTGCCTAGACATGCGACCACCCTTCAATTCTCCCCTTCTACCATGAGAATATGTAGGGTCTTGTTGGGGTATTGACCAGATGGGTTCAAGTGCTTTGCATGTCGTCGAATTATCATGGCGAGAGGCGCATATGCAATCTGTTGTGTTCTCCTGATGCTGACATCTCTAGCAGTTGTCCCAGCAAGTTCGTACGATAGCAACGGAGTGGAAGCCTCTGAACAAACGCTGAGCATTCTCCCTGCGAGTCCCACCGAAGGCGGTTCAATCACGGGTTCCTTGACGCTGCAAAACAACAACGCCCAGGTTGCAATGAATGTCGATTACTCGTTCTACGCAAATGCGATTTCGCCGAGCACGCGTCTCTTGACGTCAACAGTGAACATTCAAGCCAATGATTTCGCAACCGTATCGGCAACATGGGATGGTTTGGCCGTAGGTGAGAACAAACTCTGGGTGAGTTATTCCTACAACAACGGACCTACGCACGAATTTTACCATTCATTTGTTGTCGAAGGCCTACCAAGCTTGTACATCATCGAGACTGCGATGAATCCGTCCACCGGAATTCATGCAGGCGATACGGTTGAGTTGAGTACGAAAATAGGAAACATTGGAAGCGTGGATGCATCAACCTCGCATCTCGGGATCAACTATCCAGGTTCAATGACCGATGTCGAGTTGTCAACTGAAGCGATTACTGCAGGGTCAGAAGTGTGGGTGAACACAACGTTTGTTGCCCCTCCTACAGGTTCCTATGACATCATCCTAACACCGGATGCACAAGACGAAATCTTGGAATCCTCTGAACAAGGAAAGGAAACAACGGTTGCATTGAGCGTCGATGCACGCATGGACCTATCGCATACAGGCGACGTTACCATCACGCCAACACAAGGTTCGCTCATCGGTCCGTGGACTGTATCCGGTGTCCTCGCTCGAGAAGCAGGTGAAGGTGAGACAACAGTTCCAGTGGTCTTGGAAATCCGTGAGGGAGCCTCTGTTCTTCGTTCTCTGCAAGCCTTCGATGTGGTGATTGCAGGAACAGGATACAGCCAACAGCCGTGGACGACCTCCATCCAAAGTTCTGATATTGCCGGTTTGCCAACAGGTCAATACACGCTCGCAGTCAACATTGACCCATATGGAATAGGCTCTTTCACGCAAGAGAGTACCGAGAACGACGTCCTGCTGACGACCTTCACACTACCCGAACTCCCCGACGTCTTCGTTGATCCACTGGCGCTCGCGAACCGTTCATCCGTCGCAGCAGGTGAATTCGTTGATTGGTCAATGTCTGCAACCAATACAGGCGATGTGACCGTTTCTGGAACATTCTACTACACGTGGGAAGGCCAGACGTTTGAATCACCACTGGTCGTACTCACACCTGGCCAAACCTACACTTACACAACATCGCATGGAACTGCTTTGGGACAACATACGGCAGAAATCAGTGTTCAATGGCGGGCTGCATCAGGCTCCTACGATCGAGTTCCTACGAACAGCCTCGCAACCGGTTCGGTGATGGTTGAAGCCAGCCTGCAACTCGATTGGGACCCTGACTCCATGGTCTTGACCGATGATGCTGGTGAGGCTGCAAGTTTCCCACTTGAGTCGGGTGAGAAGTATACCATGACATTGGATGTCAAATCAACCCGTGGAACGGGTGATGTTTCGTTCACCTGTAAGAACAGTCAGAATACGTGGGGTACAATCGATGTTTCCATTACAAACCCTGGTGATCGTGCAGAGGTTTCGTGTACTTTCACAGCATCTGGGAAGATGTCCATCGTTCAGTTGATTCCATCCGATTCGATGGTGGCTGATGCGTACGAGCGTTCGTTCTCAACCGTCTTCATCGATGGAACCGACGGAAATGGTGGCAACAGCGATGGAACCGGAACGGCTGTCCTGATGTTTGTCGGAGCACTCGCCCTGATCGGTGTACTGATTGCTGCGATTCTCCTCACTCGTGAGCGTGAAGAAGAGGTTGAACGTGACATTTTCAATTATTGTCCTGCTTGTGATGGAGAGCTTGAGGGCGATGAGAATCGTTGTCCACATTGTTCGTTCAACCTGCGCAAGGCACGATCTCAATTCCACGACTGCCATGAGTGCGGTGAATCCATCCCAGATTTGATGGAGAATTGTGCCTATTGTGGTGCTGAACAAGATGTTTCGCAGTTCTTTGAGCGCCGTGAACGTCGTGTTCGAGACGTTCCAGAAGAGAAAGAATTGGTCTCTCTTCCTGAAGAGGATGAGAATGAAATTGTCAGTGGTTCGGAAGACTTTGCTGATGCGGTCAAAGAATTTGGTTACGATGAATCCAATCTTGAAGATGAATGGGACGAGAACGTTGTTGCTGCTGAGCAAGAAGTCACTGCTGCATACGATTTGCGTAACGCAGATGAGATTGCCATGGAAGACATGACCGAAGAGGAAATCGAGGCCATGCAGAACCAAGTTGTGACCACACTCAAGACCGTTGAGGAATCGTTTGAAGGTCATGACTTGGATGCATTCTTGCCGTCAAAGGACGATATGAAATCGCTCAAGGACGATGGCAAAGACAAGGATGGTGCTGCTTGGACCACACTCTCTGCAAGCGATGCAGAAATCCGTGGAGATCTGTACGAGCTTACGGGTGAAGAAGGTGTCATGCCGGGTGAGAAGGTCGTCGTTGGAATGGGTCTGACCGACAGTTCTCTCGCAGGAAACGAAATTACGGAAGCAAGCGCTGACTTTGCCTTCGAAGACGATGCTGAAGCGCCGCTAACAGCAGACGATGATGAAACATCTCCAGCCGCCAAACCTCGTCGACGCCCACGCAGAAAGCGTGAGCCTGCCGTTGAGACAGCTGATTGTGGCGCATGTGGTGCAGTCATTCCAGCAGATGCAAAGGAATGCCCGACGTGTGGAGCAAAATTCGAGTGATGGATGCCTGTCAGCACTCATAGGGTTCGTCATCGCTTGCGCTCGGAGTTGTTGTTGCGTCATTCAGGCGTTTTCGTTGAGATTGAACGGTGGTTTGAACGCTTCCCCATGACAGGGTGATTTTCATATTGTTGAGTCGTTTGGGCAACATCATGCAGCAGAGGTTGTTCCCGGTCTTTGTTGCCCTTTCCATGCTGCTGCTTTCTGCCTCAGGTTGCATTGGTCTTCTCCAGGGAAGGGAATACATGGAGCATCTTCGCGGCGATGTACAGCAATCCACATCCATCAAAACGACCGTCGTTGAGCATTATTTTACCAATGCTGAAATCAATGTTGAGTGGAACGAGAAATTCACTGTTGATTCCGAAGTCACAAAGATTGGTGTGTATTTCAAGACTGAAATGGCTGGTGAAATCATCCGTGAACTCTTCCCTGATTTCTTCGATCTACGAGAAGTGAACGTCGAAATCAAAGATCCATCTGGAGCCCTCAAGTACAATGCGACACACGATACAACCAAAACAGCTCCATACGTTCTTATCGAACCAGAGGCTGATGGTGAGTTCATCTCCGGTGAATGGAACATCAACATTGTTGGGACTGGTGGTGGAATCATTTCAGAACAAGACAATTTCCTTCTTAGTGTGGATGTAACCCGAACTTGCACCATTTATCCACAAGATGACGTATGCGTCGTCGATTAGACAAGTGATTCGCTGCAAGCGTAACGTCGACTACAGTTTCGACACTTACCTTCACGCTCGTGGTTGCGTTTTGCACCACCTTCCACCATCAATCGTTGAACTTCGATGATGCTGTCTTGAAGGTGCTGTTTTGCATGTTGATCCCAGTACACTTGATGGATGTCTTCATCTCCATAACGAAGAATGCCATATGGCGGTGCTTTCCCTGTACTCGTCTCGACCAGTGAGATGTAGGCGAGAAGTTGCAGGCGATGGGATTTATGCGGTTTCTTAGGGATTCTCCCAGTCTTTTGTTCAACCGGAATGAACTCCCCATCGATGATGACAATTTGGTCCGGACGCCCTCGTAGTCCAGAAATTTCGTCCAGCAGAAGATCACTGCTTTTCTCATCGTCTGAGTAAGCTAGTTCTGTACCTTTTTCAAGACCTGCTTTTTCTCGACGTTCGATCATTTCGTTTTCCGCTTTGAGTGAACGCTGAAGTTGCCACGTTGCGAAAAGTGTCCAAACAAAGGCGATAATGAGGAGCACAAACCCTGCTTGACTCCGATCTTCTGCAGCAACCAAAGCAATGGCGTGAATGCCGATGACAATCGTTGCTAAGAGCAAACCTGCCTCTGTTTTTCCGGCAGAAAACCATCCTCCAAGGAATCCGATAGGGCTCCATGTTGGCTCCAATCCAGTTGACTCAAATCGGTCTTTCATATCTCGAATTTCCTTGATACTACGTTCAATCTTGAACCAATTTCGCCACGGGAGTGCAATCGATAAAACTGCAGCAATCAGGCATGAAACAGACCACATAGAAAGCACTCGAGCGAATTCAATTGGTGAGTTCATCATGTCATCGATGTAAACAAAAGCGAAGGCATCGATAGCAAAGGCGATGATGATTCCAAACCACCACGACCAAATCATCAGTGATCGACGCATCCGAATCAAAGCTTCCTGATAGTCGCTCATTTCATTGTGGATTTCTTTGTGCTTGACGACACCTTCTTCCACGGCTTCACCGATACCGGTTGCTCCTTCTTTTGCCAACTGCCAAGACAGAGGGCAATACATGAAGCGCTCCAAATCACTTGCACTAACGGGTAACGCTCTCTCAGAATCGTCGAGATAGTAGCCCTTTGGGCCTATTTTTGCATCGGCAAAAGTGACCCCCATGAATTCATCTTTCACCAACACAGATTTGACTTCTTCCCCTCCTTTCATCAAAAACGTAGTTTGGAGATGATGCGAAGCGGTTAAGAAGAGGGTTCAGGTCGGTTGCTTGCTGAGGCACTACTATGTCTGAAGAAACAGGGCTCCTGATTCCACTTGAACTCTACGAAGAATCCGGTGTAAACATCGGAACAAAGCAAAAGAGTGCTGATATGGGCCGTTTCATTGACACCGTCAACTCCGACGGTCTTTACCTTCTCAACCTCAACCAAACCGACAACCGAATTCGGATCATTGCTTCCTTCTTGAATCAATACGATCCTTCGCAAATCATGGTTGTCTCTGCTCGACAATATGGACAGCGACCTGCTCGAATGTTTGCTGAAGCCATTGGAGCAAACTCCGCAGTTGGCCGTTTCATTCCAGGAAGTCTCACCAACCCAGCACTCCGTTCCTACAAGGAGCCAGACATCCTTTTCGTCACCGACCCAGCATCGGACCAACAATCACTTCGTGAAGCTGTCAACACTGGTCTTCCAATCGTTGGACTTGTTGATGCAAACAACAAGCTGCGAAACGTCGATGTTGCCCTTCCTGCAAACAACAAGAGCCGACATTCGCTCGCTCTCGTCTACTGGCTCCTTTCCCGAGAAGTACTCAAGTTGCGTGGACAAACCACCGACGAGGCTTGGGCTGAAGCCAACGACCTCGAAGATTGGAAGTCAACCTTCTGAGATTGGTTTCAAGAAATCTGAAATCGCTTGTGCGGATTCGTTCACATCGGACAATTCATGCATCAGGCTTCGAACCGATTTTGCTCCAGGCAATCCCTTTGAGAAAGCAATCGCATGACGCTGCATCGTTTGTTTTGCAAGACCTGTTGTCTCTCTGCAGAGTGTCACATATCGGTCCCAGCACCATCTTCGTGAAGCAAATGCCTTCGATGTCTCGGACATCTCATTCCACTGGTCTTGATGTTCCTGAACCCAAGGTAATTCTGCTTCATCCATCCAGCCAAGTCCGACTTTGATCTGGGCAAAAACATCAGGACGACCGATGGCTGCACGCCCGATCATCAGTCCAGAGGCATTGGTCAATTCCAAGCAACGCTGCGCGCTCTCCGCATCGGTAATGTCCCCATTTGCAACAACTGGGACATCGACAGCATTGACAGCCGTCTGAATGGTCTCCCAATCGGCGATACCGGAGTATCGTTGTCGCAATGTTCGTCCATGAATGCACAAACGCTGTGCTCCGACCTTTTCGAGGGATTGACAGATGTTGACTGCATTGTTTGGACCTTGACCAGTACCCAAACGCATCTTTGCTGTGACTGGAACGTTGACAGCATCAACGATGCTCTCAACCATCGTAACCAGTTTCTGAGGCTCGCCCATCAAGGCTGCTCCAGCACAAATGTTGGTCACTTTCGGAGCAGGACAGCCGAAGTTCAAGTCGATCACATCAGCAGAATCTTCGAGCATGATTGCAGCTGTGACCATGTCCTCCATTTCACCTCCAAAGATTTGAGGAATGAACGGCTGTTCCCTTGGGTCGGATTCCATCTTTCGCCACGATGCTGTTGCTTCCCGACTAAGTGCCGTACTGTTCGTAAATTCTGTAATCGTAATGTCCGCACCACATTCTTTTGCAAGCAAGCGGTATGGAAGGTCAGAAACGCCTGCCATCGGAGCGAGGTAGAGCGGTCGTTGTTCACCCGACCATGGCTCATAGGTGTCGAAGCCAGGTATCTTCATCATGCATCGCCCGTTGTCATGACCTCTTCAATCATCGTGCCAACACGACGTATTCGTCGCAACAAGCGATCGAGTCGTGCTGTCATGTTCACTTTCGAATCTTCAAGGGTTTTACCAATCAGTCGATACCCGAGAGGCAAACGTCCTCCGAGCAAATTGAGAAGCAACATCTGATCTGAGGCTTGGATGTTTTGCATGGCTTCTTGCACAAGTTCAATCGTCAGGGAACCTTTGCTCAACGGTTGCAGTAACGAAGCATGATTTTTCTCAGGAATCAAACGCATGAATCCTCCTTTCTTGAGCAACCAATCCTCGCCACGTCGTTGATGTTGGGTCACCATAGCTGACCAGAGGGCTGTTGCAAGACGATCTGTACGCGGGATACGTTCGACCAATCCACAGGCACGGAATCGCTCCAAAATGCGACCGAGGCGAGCCTTCTGCCCTCCAAATTGCTCATGTGCATCATCCAATGAGATGGGTGTGCCCGTGCGAAGAAGGAGTTGGAACAATTGTTCGGAAACCGATTCGGCTAGAATCTCGTTGCCTGGACGATCTCCGAGTAGGCCAACATCAGCCATCCATTGTGTAAGATTCGAAGCCCCTTCTTGCGACGAGCGATAGTCGATGATGCTCATGCTGAGTGGGAGTGGAGACTCTTCGGAAAGTTCGTTGTCCAATGCAATGCCTTCACGGCTCCAGTCAGCCTGAAGAAGGTCCATTTTTTGTTCAAGAATCAATCTGTATTGAGCGAAACACAACTCCAGCGCTTGCGACAAACCCCCTCCTCTGAGAATGTATGTTCTCCAGCCTTTGCCTTCGTTGGTGTACGAGAGCAATCCAGATTGACTGAGTCGAGCCAAGTGGTGATTCAATGCTGCAGGCGTCATGGCCAGTTCATCAGAAAGCGATTGAGCATCCCAAGAGGTGCTTGGATGTGCGAAGAAATGATCACGTAGCATACGATGAATCGGTGATGCTGACCCATAGTCAGCGGTTGCATCACCCTTTCTTCGAACAAAACAAAACGACTCAACGAACCATCCAATCAATCGATCGATTGAACGATCGGACGTTGGCATCGGAAGTTCTTCCAACTTGACATTGAGCATGACGAAAGACGCATGGCGATGGTCTTTGAAGGCTCTGCAACAATTGCTTTTCAGAAAGCGAAAATTAGGCCTGTGCACGACGCCCATCGTTCCATTGGTACGTCAAACGATCGGAGCGACGGAACGTATCGATTTCGATGTGTGATGCGAGATTAAGCACATCCAATCGCAAGATGCCTCGACGGCGCAAGACCTTGACGGCAGAGTGAACGCTCGCCCGGGATCGACCAATACGTCGCGCAAGCTCGGCTTGTGAACGAGGAACACCTTCTTCGAGGATGTCATCAATGACTTGACGTTGAACCGCTGACAGTCCAATCGGTAGACTTGATGCCATCTTTTGGTGATCGGTTGAGACCGACTGAAGCAGTTCGACTTGAGAAGGGCCACCTGCGAAGTAACAGGTCCGTCCATTGACTGGCATGACGGTAATGCTGCCTTGATTCTGCATCACGTCCAAATGGTGACGAAGTGTACCGTTGGCTGCACTGAGTTCATGCTGTAATTCGCGATAACAGAGTCCAGGGTGGCGTTCGAGGGTTCGTAGAACACGTGTTCGGAACGGATGTTCACTCGACTGACGTTTGGTCGAAATACCACCAAAAGCGAGCGCTGAAGCGGTCGATGTCATGGCTGCAATACCGTGAGCAATGCCAGCGATACCTCCTGCAGCACCAGCAATGCCTGCAGCGAGCCAAGGACGCTGACGGACCCACTGAGCAAGAAGAGCCATACATTGAGGATGACCTCTTTGTATCTTAATTCATCGTATTGATGCATCTATGCACTGATGATTGAACCTTGATGGATTTTCATGAAAGCGACGAGGGGAGAAAGAAGCCTGCCGCACGTTAAACCGTGGCTGGAGAGTCTGTACGTGACACGAACAGGTGGTCCATCGGTTACGATTCGCTCAACCAACCCTTCATCAGCAAGATAGCGAAGCTTGTCAGAGAGTGTTCGTGATGAAATCCCTTTGAGAAGATGCTTCATCTCATTGAATCGGCGATCGCCTGCAATGTAGAGCGTCGAGAGAATCTCGATGGTCCAACGTGAACCAAAGACATTCAGCGCTTCAACAGCAGCATCAACCTCCCAATTGAGGTCAAAGCGACCCTGTCCTGAATGGTCCTCGAGCAGAGACCGGACGGAACCACCAATCTGAATCGTCTCGCTAATTTTATCGCTAACAATCTTGAGTTCCGTTGTTGGAAGGACCATGGGTGGTTCAGGCATGATGAGCCGATTGTTTTCACATACTTGATTTCTTTTCAACACCACTTCGACAAAACGCAAGAGCGTATGATTCATGAACGGTTTGCCAGTCGTTGGAGACATGAAGGCTGTTGAGAACGTCGCAATTATCGGTGCAGGAAACATGGGTTCAGGTATTGCACAGAAAAGTGCACAGGAAGGATTCAATGTGCAAATGGTCGATAGAGAGGCACAATATGTTGCACGTGGTCGTTCAATCATTGAGAATTTCTTGCAGGAAGCCATCGAACGTCGCATCTTCTCTCAGGACGAAGTGAACGCCACACTTGCCCGAATTACCGATGTTGTTGGGACCGAAAACACAGCTGCGAATACAGACCTTGTTATCGAGGCAGTCTTCGAAGATTTTGACATCAAAACGGCGGTTTTCACTGCGCTTGATGAAGCCTGTGACGAAGGAACGATTCTCGCTTCAAACACCTCTTCGTTGTCTGTGAACGCTCTTGCTGAAGCAACTGGTCGTCCAGATCGATTTGTTGGGTTGCACTTCTTCTATCATCCTGCCAAGAACCGTTTGATTGAGGTCATTCCAGCAGAGACAACTTCCAAAGATACCTTGGAGCGAACCGTTCAGTACTGTCGAACACTTGGCAAAGTCGTCATCGTTTGCAAAGACCGACCAGGTTTCGTTGTTAATCGGTTCTTTGTACCATGGCTCAATGAGGCATGTCTTCTCCTAGAGGAAGGTGTTGCAACTGCAGCACAAATCGATGCGATCTCGTGCAAGGCATTCCGGATTGGACTCGGACCGTTTGGCTTGATGAACCTTACAGGTCCTCCAATTGCGCTACACTCGACCGATTATCTTGCTGAACAACTCAACACATCTCGTTACAACGGTGCTCAGAATCTTCGAGATCTTGTTGCAGAGAATGCTATGTGGCCGATTGAAGATGAGTCTGAGTACACGCAGGACCAATACACAACCGTATCCGAGCGTCTCCTTGGCGTTGTCTTTGGTGTCGCAGCACAGATTGTTGAGGAAGACATCTGCTCGATGGAAGATGTTGACAGAGGAGCCAAGGTTGGTCTCCGATGGGCTCGCGGACCATTCGAAATGATGAATCGAATTGGTGTTGCAGAAGCCTACCGAATGGCACAATCGTACCAAGCGATTGCAGGTGAGGCATGGACGCTTCCTGCCTTCTTCAAGGAACAATCCGACGCTTCAACAAACTGGGATTTCTCGTACGTTGATTCATCCATTGAAGACGGAATTGCAACCATCACCATCAACCGCCCAGAAGCCATGAATGCGCTGAACGAAGTGGTCGTCGCTCAACTCACCGAGGCTGTGCAAGCCGCCAATGCTGACAGCAATGTCACAACCATCGTTTTGGATGGAGCTGGGAAGGCCTTCGTAGCAGGCGCTGATGTCAAGTTCTTTGTCGACAAGATTCGTTCCGATGATATTCCAGACATTGAAACCTTCACGGAGAACGGCCACGTTCTTCTTGCAGCCCTTGAACATTCAACAAAGACAACGATTGCTTTGACGACTGGGCTTGCACTTGGAGGCGGGCTTGAACTCGCTCTCGCTTGTGACTATCGTATAGGTACACGTAGGACCCAATTCCGATTCCCAGAAACGAGCATTGGGATCTATCCTGCGCTCGGAGGAACTCAACGACCTGCACGTATCGCAGGACGAGAACTCGGTCGATGGGCTGTTCTTGCTGGAAACTTCATGAATGCTGAAACTGCCAACGATCTTGGTCTTGTTACGCATCTCGTCGACATCAACGATGTTCCCAATTGCATCAAGGACATCCATGCATCCGGCAAACCAGACAACAAGTATCCTGGAAAGCCAATGAACGAAAACAGCCCTGTGGTCAAATTCGCTAGGAAATTCTTCTCGGATGGAAACATGGCTGCTCTGCTTGCAGGAAGTTGCCCAGATGGCTTTGATGCTGAGGACAAGACCGTTGCTCGCCAACTCAAGTCGCTCAAATTCACGGCTCCAATTGGATTGGCTATGGCGAGTGAACGAATCGATGCAACCGCATCGATGTCACTTGATGAAGGCCTGCAACTCGAGTTGCAAGGTTTGGATCGAATCTTCTCAACCGAGGACGCTCTTGAAGGCCTCAGTGCTTTGATTGAAGGCCGAAGAGCGACCTACAAGAATGCCTAAACCCAACAGGATTGCATCTTCTGAATGGATTCAATGATCTTCTCAAGGTCAATGGCTTCCTCTTGTTCTTGGGCGAGTAGAATACGATTCTCTACCGCTTGAACAAGGTCGTCTGATGGCTCCTCATCCATCATCTCAGTAAGCACTTCCTTCAGTGATTTGGATTGACCACGAAGGATGGCGATGTGGGCCTTGAGTTCCTCCTCGTCATCTCGAGGTGAACGAACGTTGGAGGTCAAACCGTCACCTCGATTGGTGTTTCTTGATGCTCTGCATACCATCGATCCCAAGGTGTGATGTCTTCCTCAGTCCAGTGTTGAAGCGGCCCCTCTGGACCGATTGAATGGCCGTTGTCGGGGCCAAGGTTCCGACTCTGCTTGATGCCTGGAGCTCCTAGAACAAGAGCAGAGGAAAGAATCCCTTGCGCAATCGCAAGACTGTTTTTGTCTGTGCCGCTCCAGTATGCGTGGAAACCTGGGTGAGTGTGAACCCAGACCCTAAACGGTGCCATCATTCCAACAGGTGGTCGTAGGGGAACTCGTCCTGGGGAGCCCCAATCGATCTGAATTTGGCCGTTCGCATCGATGAGGACCGAGGTCTCAAGCCCTGCAATAAGCGAGAGGTTGTACACCAAATCCCATCGTCCATGCTCAGCAGCGTTCCGTTGTACGTCAAGGACATCGTCGGACTCAACAGCTTGTGCTTCTGCCTGAATGCAAGCCCTCATCCACTGCTCATAAGTGACGCCTATGGATTCGAGATTCATCACTGGAATCATGCGTTCACCTCTGGGAATTTGAGTTCACCAAACATGATACTCGACATTCGTTCTCGGAGAGGAGGTTGATTTCTCAGTTGTCCCATGAGCCATGTTGCAGCCGCTGCAGCGGCATTGACGTAACCAAATTGGATGTTTCCAGCAGCGATTGCTCCAGCAATTTGGCAACTCGCAGGTTCGTGGTCTGGCGTCATCATGGCGACAAGAGCAGGGTCTGAATCGTTGGTGAAATAGACGTGACCATCGCCTGTTGACCGCAAATCAATCCAAGGAACATCGGTTGCATGAACCAATCTTCGAGGATGAGGCCGATCAACACCGATAATGATGTAATCAAATTCTTGCAGTTGTTCCTTAACCCGTAGGTTTTCTGTGTCAGAAACGCAGTACACGTTCTTCAACGATTCATATTTTTGAACGAGAGCCGTTGTTTTGAAGGAACCTATATCTGATGATGAGAAGCGTTGATGGCCCAAGTTTGAGGCTTCAACGGTATCTCCATCCATGATGGTGATCGAACATTTCTGCCCTACTTTTTCAAGTGCTGGGACCACCAAATCAAAGGTGAGCCCACCGATTCCACCTGCACCTACAATCAATATTCGTGGCATACGCTCTGCTGTCATGCCAGAAGAACGATTCCACAGTATATCAACTAATTTTGAACGAGAGGGAGTTTCTTGACAGGAGGAGCGATTCCCAAATCTTCCGGGAAGTACAGTTCTGCTTCTGGAATGGGGATTGGAACAATCTCCCGACCAATCAATGCGACACGACTCGGACGGCTTTCTGAGAGCACTTCTCGATTGACTTGAGGTGCAAGTTCATTCGAGAAGGAGAGAATGTCATCATGACTGGGCATGTTCTCCATTGAGAGGTTTTCTCGACTGTGGCCGACGTAGACGTATCCTTTTGCTTCAATGAAATCTGGGTCTGCACGGTTGTCGAGTTCAGCAAACTCGTTGATGTGTGTCGAAGACATGT
>JAAZUV010000187.1 GCA_018623995.1 Methanobacteriota archaeon | reverse complement strand
TTACCATGTACAGGTTGGCAAGTTTACGGACCAGGATGCAATTTCCAACCTATGGCAATCAACGGAATCTGCGACTGTGGATGAAGATGGCCGCTGGATTTAACCGAGCAATTTCTCGATGTTGATGATTGGACTGATACGTTCATCGATGAGGGCAAGCATTTCGTCAAGTTTGTTTTGATTCAGAGCTTCAACGCGCATGACAAGAATGGGTTCAGTGTTGGATTTACGTGCAAGATACCAACCTGTTTGCTCTCCATTCTTTGAGAATCGAACACGGACGCCATCGATGGTCGATGCTTCGTAGTCAGAGAAGGCATTCTTGATGGCTTCCACTGTCTCCAACTTGTCTTCTTCAGCACATGGAACTTTGACCTCTCCAGTCGTTGGAAGGTTGGGTGCAAGTCGATTCAATTCTTCACTGAACGTTGCATCTCTCCGCGACCAGAGTTCGAGGAGACGTGCAGCGTTGTACAAGGAACAGTCGAAGCCGTACCATCCACGATCGTTCATGAATATGTGACCGCTCATTTCTGCAGCCATCAAGGAGTCTGGATGTTCAGCAAGAACGCGCTTCATGAACGAGTGTCCGGTTTTTGCCATCATAGGACGGCCACCTGCTGAAAGGATGGCTTTCTCGACGTTCATGGAACATTTCACATCGTAGATGAGGAGGTCCTTTCCTTCCTCGCTTCCTACGACATCGTCTGCTAGTAAAGCGATGAGGCGGTCTGGATAGACAAAGTCTCCTTTCTCATCAACAGCTCCGATTCTATCTCCGTCACCGTCAGCACCAAGACCGAGTTCACATCCATGATCAACGACTGCTTTTGCGAGGTCAACCATGTTGTATTCTCGAGTTGGATCAGCACCGTGGTTTGGTTCTGTGTTGTCCCAGTCACAGTAGAGGTCGATGTGTTCTGCTCCGATCATATCGAGCAGTTTGGTCATCGCAGGTCCAGGGACTGCATTGCCGCAATCGACAGCGACCTTGACGGGTCGTGCCAACGTTCCTGTTGATTCGACGATGGCTTGGAGATACGTATCCTCATGTGGATGGTCGATGTGTTCGCCTTGTCCCTCACGGAAGTTCCCATTGAGGAAGACATGCTTCAATTCCTGAATCTCTTCGCCTGCAAGCGGCAACGTTCCTCGACACATCTTGAATCCGTTGTGTGTTGGCATAGGGAGGTGAGATGCTGTGACCATGACGCCTCCATCGACCGGTAGCGTCCAACATGCGTGATAGACACATCCTGTTGAAACGATGCCAAGATCAAGAACTCGAACGCCTGAATCGACCAGTCCTTGAATCAAGTTTGATGCATAACCAGGACTTGATTCGCGAATGTCTCGTCCTACAGCATAAGAATCGCATTCGAGATAAGTTGCAAGTGCGCGTCCAAGTCGATAGGCGAATTCATCGCTCAATTCATCGCCCGACAATCCACGAATGTCGTAGGCTTTGAAACACGAGACTGGCCATTCCGTCATGTGTTCTGCTCATCCTCTTTGTTATCAAGGGTGCCTATCGTCGCACAACTAAGAGAATCAGTCCTGTGATTGTCAAGAGGATGAGAAATTCAAGAAGAAATCCAGTCCACCATGCTGCGATTGTGAGTGCGATCAATGTTGGAACAGTCATCCGTATGAGCGCAGGCCACGTAAGGAGTCCTTTGGGTGGCTCCTCAAGATACGGCGAACCTGGCATGGTTGTTCCTCAAGATGTAACGCCCTGAACAACGATTTCGACAAGAGCACCTTTCGGTAATCCTCCTGCTTCAAACGCAGCTCGTGCTGGAGGCATATCCATGTCTGCAACCCATGCGCCATAGACTTCGTTCATTGTTCCATAATCTTCGATGGAATCGAGAAGGACCTGTGCAAAGCAAATATCGTTCTTGGAAAGGCCTCCTGCCTCCAAGAGAGCGTCGATTTTTGCGAGGGCTCCCTCTGTTTGTGATTTGATATCGAGGTCTCCATCGATGGCGATTTGTCCAGAGAGCCAAAAGTGTTGGCCGTGTCGTATTCCTGGTGTGTATGGTGCATATGTTACGATTCCATCGAGCGAGATTGCTTCTTTCATGACAGTGCTAATCCTTGAATGCTCATGAACATTAACCACGAGCCACTGGGCGTTGTATGCGCACCTGTTGGGTTCTGGACCATCCAGCACATGTGCGCTTGCTTGCTCCCTTCATTCGTAGTGGAACAACATCGGATGTTTTGATCGCAACAGATCGAGTGGAAGTACGACAACTGTTGGATTCTTCAGAGGGCGTTTTGCCGAAGCGTCAACAACTCTGGGTTGAGCGTCCAATCGGTCCAAAACGAGTACGTATTGCATGGAAGCGCATGAGAAATGCCCGTCGCTTCCTCAAAGAAGCTCAACGCTCAGGTGGACGCTTTGAACGAATCATTGCCGTTGGAGCGCCGTTGGAATTGCGAGTTGCGAAGCGGTTGAAGATTCCGAACCGATGGTACATCTCGGACACAGAAGTGAATCATCTTGCACACCGTCTTGCTATGAATGCTGCAACCGATGTTATGGTTCCAACACATTGGAACGCTTCGATTGATGGAGGCTGGCTTGAACGGTTCCAGAAGAAGGGCGCAAGAATCCATCGTTTGGACGGATTGCATGGAATGGTCCACCTTCGCCCCCAACTGCGTCCAAAACAAGTGGCAACTATCCCGAAAATTGCTGTACGTCGATTGCTTGGAGATGGTGTTCATGATGCTGGTGAGATTCTGTCCATTCCAGATTCATTGTTGGACGGAATCGAATCAACCCGAGCGGATGAGAGTCTCTATGCTGGAGATGCGTGGGAGTTCACGTCGATGCTATCGATGCAAGATGGTGTCATTTCACAATCCGTCACCGTTGCCAGTGAGGCTGTCTTGATGGGTGTTCCAACACTCCTCGTCAGCGATGCGAAACGTGGATTCCTCGATCGATTGGAAGCGGATGGATATCCTCTGTTTCGATTGATGACAGGCGATAATGTCGAGGAAATCCACGCTCAATTTCTGGCAGGATTGCATTTGACCGATGCGCTTGAACTACCAGAATGGCCGAATACACGTCAGCAATTTGCTGAGTTCATTGGCTCTGAATTGATTGATTGAGCCAAGCCTCAACAATTTCACCATGATCGCCAGCAAGCACAAGCCTTCCTTCGAGAATCTCTGAAATGGGCCAGAAACGAGCGTCTTGTGCATCATCGCCTCCAACCGGATGACCAGTGGCTTGCACTTCGTAGACGATGCTAACGATGTGTTTCCTTGGATCACGAGCAGGATCACCCATCACCATCAGAAGTTGCGGGTTTGTTCCATCGAGCCCTGCTTCTTCTTTCAATTCGCGAAGAACGGCTTCTTCAGGTCGCTCACCTTGATCAACAAAACCACCAGGAAGGACC
>JAAZUV010000186.1 GCA_018623995.1 Methanobacteriota archaeon | reverse complement strand
CGTCCATCTCAACATTGCTGATGGAAAGCACAACATCGTGTTCTCAGGCGATCAGAAATTCGAGAAGTCCTGGTTGTTTGATGCTGCCAACACTCGTTTCCCTCGTTGTGAGACCTTGGTGATTGAATCGACGTACGGTGCTGCTGGTGATTACCAACCGTCCCGTGAAGAAGCCAACCAAGAGCTGCAAGATATTGTGACTCGAACATTGCAGAGAAATGGAAAACTCATCTGTCCTGTGTTTGCGGTTGGTCGTTCGCAAGAAGTGATGATCGCTATCGACGATTTGTTCCGCTCAGGTGCTGTCAAACCAGTACCTGTTTGGCTTGATGGAATGATTCAGGAAGCGACTGCCATCCACGCTAGCCACCCGAACTACCTGACCTCTGCATTGCGCAAGTCGTTGCAGCAGAACGATGGTGAGAACCCGTTCACAAGCCCATGGTTCCGAAGTGTCGAAGGTGCAGAACGAAGAGAGAGCATTGTTATGGACACAAGTCCGTGCATCGTTCTTGCAACATCGGGAATGCTCAATGGTGGTCCAGTCATGAATTACTTCCAAAACTGGGCCCATGAAGAGCGCAACTCACTTTGTTTCGTCGGTTATCAGGCCGAGGGAACACTCGGACGTCGACTCCAGAAAGGATTCGGTGAAGTTCCAATGCAGATCAATGGAAGAACGGAGATCGTCAAGGTTGGCTGTGAAATGGCAACCATTGACGGATTCAGTGGTCACTCCGACCGCCGTCAATTGTTGGCGTTTGTCGACTCGATGAATCCAAAACCTCGCAACATCATTTGTCACCACGGAGATTACTACAAGTGCAGTGAACTTGGAAAAGAGCTTCGTGACAAGTACCGTTGCAGGACCTATGCTCCAAAGAATTTGGAAACCGTTCGTATTCTTTGATCAAAGGATTGGTACGTCGTACTCACTCTGTGTGATGTCTGGTAAGACGTCCTTGTGCGCATCCTCGCTGTTTGTGATAGTGTTGTGTTGGACTGCTCCTGGTGTGCTGTTGGGCTTTGATGGTGGTTGAGCATCGAACATCATGTAGCCGAATCCCGCAAGGACCGATACACCGATTAGAGGAATCGCCATCAAGACCGAATCGCTGTTGAGTAGCATGATGATGGCCAAGATGAACAACCCAATGGTTGCGAGCAACAAGAGGAGTCTTGATGCCTTGGCCATGCAGTTCCCAATACTCCGGTTTTCATAGCGTTTCGTGTTTTGTGGATGCATTGCACCATGTTGTTCATGAACCGTATGGATTTACTGCGATGCATGGCAGGTGATGGTAGTTCCAAATCCTCTCGTGGCTGGCTGATGACCGCAGTGTCTCCTTGGGGCGAAAATGCAGAGGACGCTTTCGATCAAGGTCTCGTCGAACTTGGATTGGGCGATGCTCGTTTGATTCAGGTTCAAGGTGCAATGCTTCCACTCGGATTCAACGTTGTTCCCCCCGAACCACTTCCTATGGGTTCACTGGTTGAATGCCACCTTGCTACGGCCTATGCATGGAGTGGTTCGACCGCTTGTGCTGGCGTTGGATATGCGCTTTGTCAGACACCAGAAGGTGATGAATGTGCCATTGTTGCCAGCATCACAACCGAAGCGGATTACGAAGAAACCGTTCTTCTACTCCGTCGAAACATCCAACGTCGTCTTGCATCAAGAGACCTAGAAGTTCTCTCCTTCGATGTAGCCGTCGATGAAGTTACAGCAGGTCAAGATCACCATGGTGTTGCCATCGCTGCACTGATTCTCCCAGATTCACTGCGCATGGCTGGGCGTGGAAGAACAGGACCGATTCGTGGGGGACTCACTCGTTCTGCAGAACCTGAAAAGAAACGTGTGGATACGAAGGCACCTGCAGCTCCAGCACGTCGTCCAGGAGCCCGTCGTAGCAACGATGGTCCAGACTTCAGTTTGTGAATCTTCATAATCCGTTGCCAGAATCTTGTCCCATGGCAGGAACATGGTCGGTAGTACGCTGTCCTGCATGTCGTAATTGTCACGGTACGAGAGGCCAACCTCGACAGTGCCCGCATTGTGGCCAGTCACTTCCTGCGACCACACCGATCATCGCAACGGCCGATTCATCTGCACAACTACGCATTGAAGTTGCTCTAGCCAATACACCTGAAGAATTGCGTGATGAACTGCGGAAGAAACTTGAACAGATGGATGAACCTCTCATCGCATCCTCTTCTTCATCCCCTCGTGCCATCTATTCAGCGATCCAAAAAGTGGTTGGAGAAGACATGATTCTCCATCGGGAAGATGTCCAAACCGTTCTTGACAAACTTGACTCTGAGTTGCTCGTGGATGACCTACTCGAGAAGATGGAATTGGATGGAACTCTTGTTCGCCAGCGTGATGGAACGTGGCTTCTCCTTGAGTGAAGTTCATAGGGAGAACCACGTCCCCCAACTCAAGGGCGTATGGGTTAGTTTGGCCTATACTCGGGGCTTTGGGAGCCTTGGACCCAAGTTCAAATCTTGGTACGCCCACCACTTAATTGATGCACAGCAAGGCGGTCAAGCCTGTGTGCCATCCACCAACTCATGGGCAGGCCTATGAGGGCAATCGGTTCATTGAACGCAAAGATGAGTGAGGCGTATCCTGCGATATAGAACAAAAAGGAAAGCATCATCCATGATGATCGAAAAAGATGTTTCAGTGCCCTGCGATGATGTTCAATGGTCATCATCACTCCAACGGATGCAAAGAAACGAACCGGTTTGATTCCAGATTTTTCACTCCCATATACCGCCTTAACTGGTACATCCTTGACTCTCCAGGCTTGGCTTGAAAGTTGAATGAGCCAATAATTTGGATATCCATAACCCTGCCAAGATCGTTCCCAATCCCACTGACTGAGAAGATTGGATGATGTCGCAGTGTATCCACACTGTGGGTCGCGAGTCACTCTCCCGCTTGCTAATGTTGTCAACCAGCCTAAGATGCGAGATGCCCGTCTTCTTCGTTTTGGCATTTGTTCAATGTCAGCAGAAGTCGTCATTCGATTGCCTTTCACATGGTCTGCTTCATTTTCGATAATTGGTTGTACAACTGAAGCAAGGTCGTTGGGATCCATCTGGCCATCACCAGCCATCACTACACTCACAAACGGTTGACTGATTGTCTTGAGGAGGTGCTGATGGCCAAGGTCGATTGCTGCACCAACACCAAGACCATTCGTTTGCAAGACCTCTACCGTGGCATGTGATGACGCACCGATTGCCTTGTCGTAGGTTGCATCGCTTGAGCCATCATCAATTACAATGGCATAATCGACGCATGCTGGAAGCGTTTCCAATACACGCTCAATGTGAGCATCTTCGTTCCGTGCTGGGATGACGACACCAATGGTATGCTCTCCCATCATGTTCTCTTCCAATTCTCCCTAGCAAAAAGGGGTTGTGAGGCAAACACATGAGGGAGAATT
>JAAZUV010000185.1 GCA_018623995.1 Methanobacteriota archaeon | reverse complement strand
TCATGAAGGCCAATTCTGTCGAGGAAGAACTTGAGCATCTTGCAAAGTTGGTCGAAGAAGCTGAGGCTCTTGGAATCGACCCTTGGCCAGAAAAGAAACCGCCTCGGCCGTGGGCGAAATTCGCTCTCGCCTCGTTCATGATCATCATGATGCTCTCATGGGTCTCTCGTTGGATGTACCGCTTCGTTGAAGTTTGAGATAGCCCACACCGTCGATTTCAAGAAGTGAATCAAATTGGCAAGGGCATAGTCCCTTAGTGTAGCGGTCCATCATGGAGGATTCTGGTTCCTCCGACCCCGGTTCGAATCCGGGAGGGACTACCACCGCTTATTCTTCCTCATCAGGCTTGATGAGGACAAACGATGTAATCATCGACATCGGATCACCATGAGTGAGTTCTCCAGAGTATTCCTTGGCTTGGCCGTAAGTGACGACACGTAGCCTGAATTGGCATGTTTTCTTTGTTCGTCGCTTGCGATGATGACGATAGAAATGGACCCCAATCTTGTATTCGCCATCTGGGGCCTGATCAGTCCAAACAACGTTCTCAATCGGCGTTTTTGACTTTGGCCGGACGTTCATGTCAACGTCAAGTTCACCCCCACAATCGCTCTTTCGATTGTTGAAGTAAATGCGCTCACCAGAAGGACAGAAGACGTGCATGTCAAGGTCGTTGTAATCGTCCCAAGCAAGGCTGATTTGAACAACACCCGACTTCCCTCCTTCACGAGCAAGGCGTTCCATCAATTCACGATCTTCCTCTTCGGTTACTCGAACAGAGATGCCTGTTCCTACTTCTTCCTGTGCGACAAGGTCTGCGTGAGCGTTGAGGTTGTCCTCATTCTCAGATATCCAAGTTGAGCGGTCATCATCGGATTCTTCTTCCTCATCTTCGGTTTCGAGAGCATCGCGTTCAGGAATGAATAGTTCATCCATGACCAGTTGTAAATCAGAATATTGTGAGACGCGACGCTGTTGTCGTTGCTGATAGGCTTCTTTGGCTGAATCGCTGAGTTGATCCAACTGAAGCCCACGAGAAACGACGTGTCTACGGGCGTTTCTGCGATCGTTGCGTTGAGAACGCATGCTGGACAAAGGTGCTCGACTTGCGTTTCTGAGTTGACGTTGTTTCTTCAATTCTCGTTGCTTTCGGAACCGATTGACCAAGAACAAAATCAGGAAGAAGAGAAAGGAGCCACCGCCAATGATGATTCCGAGGAGGATTTTTTCGTCCACAATCCTCACTTCTTCCTGCTCCCTTTTAGGAGATTTGTCGCATCACTGGTTCAAGAATTCCTGGTTGATGGTGTCGAGCATGGCCTTCGAAGGACGAAGTTCATCGTCGCTTACATCGAGGAGTGGTGTTTCGACAAGACCGAGATCTTCTGCAAGCGATGGTTTGCTTGCATCGAAGTACAGCAGACCTGTCACGTGCTTCTTGTCGACCTCAGCTTCATGTAGCGCCGTCAAAGCAGCCATGGAATCACTTGGGTCGTGATTGGCTGAAATCGTTTCAAGACGAATGGTTGAACCATCGTGAAGTGTAATGTCCGTGTAGTGTCCTTCAGGAACTTCAACTTCAGCCATGGGCTCAAAGTGTGGGATGTAATCAGCCATGTGCAGCGTGATTTCGTTGTCCTTGACGTACTGATACGAGCGCATGGACTCGTCGTTGTTGTTGAAGGTAACACAAGGAGAGATGACGTCGATAAGAGCGAATCCTTTGTGCGACATAGCAGCCTTGAGAAGCGAGGTGAGTTGCTTCTTTGATCCTGAGAAGGAACGAGCGACGAAGGTACAACCGAGATTGATGGCAAGCGCGCACAAGTCGATGGGCTGAGTTTCGTTGGCTTTTCCTTTCTTCTTCTTGGAACCAACATCAGCTGTTGCTGAGTATTGCCCCTTGGTCAATCCATAGACACCGTTGTTCTCAACGATGTAGACCATGTCCATGTTTCGACGGATAGCGTGAATCAATTGACCGATACCGATCGATGCAGAATCACCATCGCCTGAAACACCGAGGTAGAGCAGATCTTTGTTGATGGCATACGCTCCGGTCGTAACGGACGGCATACGTCCGTGGACGGTGTTGAATCCGTGGGATTGACCAAGGTAGTACGCAGGTGTTTTGGACGAACAGCCAATACCAGACATCTTTGCAATTCGATGTGGTTTGATTCCGTTTTCCCAAGCAGCGTTCACAATCACGTTCGAAATCTGGTCGTGGCCACAACCTGGACAGAGTGAGGAAGGACCTCCAGTGTAGCTGTCCTTTGGCTCGTTGATGACGTTCAATTTGATGGCTCGTGCTGGTTTGTCGCTCATTGGCTCACCTCCTTGATGGTCTCGAGGATTTTCTCTGCGTAAATACGAGCACGTGGAGGCATACCGTCGGAATAGGCAACAGAATGAACGTTACCAACAATATCGTTTGGCAACTCTCGTCGCAGGATACCCCAGAGCTGACCATCACGGTTGATTTCCAGCACGATGGTCATGCGGTGACGTCGAATGAACGACTCAACTTCGCTATGAAGCGGTAGTGAGCGAACACGGCACTGGCTGACCTTGAGGCCAGTTGCTTCAAGAATATCATCGATCTCTTGGATGGTGTTCTCCATACTTCCGTAATAGATGACACCGACATCGCCTTCGATTTCTTCTCGCAGAAGTGGCTCAGGCAGATGATCGCGAGCGCCGTTGATCTTGTCTTTCAAGCGCTTCATGAGAGCGAAATAGTCATCAGGCTTCTCAGAATAAACACCATCCGGGTTGTGTCCTGTACCTCGGTAGAGGATAGGGGCCATGCCGCTGCCAGGTAGCGTTCGGTAAGGAATACCATCACCGTCGACATCGCGGTAACGTCCGAAGTTTTCCATGGCATCGAAGACATCCTGTTCACGGATGGTCTTGCCACGGTCCATTGGAGCGTCGGGGTACGTGAACCCTTCACATGCCCAGCGGTTCATTCCAAGATCGAGGTCCGAGAGGCCGAAGACAGGTGTTTGATAACGCTCAGAGATGTCAAAGGCTCTCCAACCAAATTCAAAGCATTCCTCGACGGTTCCGGGAATGATTACGATATGTTGCGTATCACCGTGACTTCCTTCGTACAACATCGAGAGATCCGACTGTTGGGTACGTGTGGGTAGCCCTGTTGAAGGTCCAACACGGTTCACATCCCAGAAGACGGATGGGATTTCTGCGAAGTAAGCAAGACCGATGAATTCCTGCATCAATGAGATGCCCGGTCCGGATGTGGCGGTCATTCCACGACCACCAGCCCAGCCTGCTCCGAGAACCATACCTGCTGCAGCAAGTTCGTCCTCAGCTTGTATCACGGCACATGTCGCTTCACCTTCGTCGTTGGTTCGAAGTCGTGGCAACCATCCAATGATGCCTTCAGCGAGGCTTGAAGATGGTGTGATTGGGTACCAAGCAAGCAATTGTACGCCACCAAAGATGCACCC
>JAAZUV010000004.1 GCA_018623995.1 Methanobacteriota archaeon | reverse complement strand
CTTGCTACTTCGATGTCGTCTCTTCCTATCCTGGGTCTGCAGCAGGACCCAAGGGTGGGGTTGTTCGCCCATTAAAAGGGATCGTGAGATGGGTTTAGACCGTCGTGAGACAGGTTTGTTGCTTGGTGGTTGAAGTGTTTAGTGTCTGATGGAAGGGGCCCTTCAGTACGAGAGGAACGAGGGCTCGGGGCCACTAGTTTACCAGTTGTCTGACAAGGCAATGCTGGGTAGCCACGCCCTGATGGATAAGAGCTGAAAGCATCTAAGCTCGAAGCCGCCCCAGAGACGAGACACCTCAGAACGCTCGTAAAAGACGAGTTTGATAGACTGCGGATGTACGCACGAAGCTTCGGCGACGTGTTCAGTCCAGCAGCACTAATTGTTCGAGCATCTTTTTCATTATGTATCCGCACCTCGAGTGCCCTTCGTCTAATAAGCATGCCAATTCACGATACGACGCCATGTCGTGTCATTCCAATTCGAAAGAAGATGGGTGCACGGTCACAGCGAAGGTGTTTACCCGGTCCCATCCCGAACCCGGAAGTCAAGCCCTTCTGCGTCTGTCCCAATACTGTGGTACGAGAGTCCACGGGAACGGCAGTCACTGTGCCCCTCTTCTTTCCTCTTGGATTCCCCGATCTTTTTCTTCCTTACACCTAAGATTTCTAAACTACGTACGGATACATCGTAACAAGGGTGAAGGTCATGCCGATTGATACATTGGATATTCTTGGGTCAGACCAGATTGGAATCCATCTTTCATCCGTAGGCAACGTCCTCTTTCATCCCCGAGAACTTCCTGAGCTTGTTCTTGAACAATTGGAAACAACATTGCAACTTGAGATGGCTCCGATTTCAATCGGAGGATCGAACCTCATCGGAGCATTGCTTGCAGGTAACTCAAATGGCATCGCAGTTGCAGATATTGCCACAGAGAAAGACATTGACCAACTGACTGCCTATGGAGACGTTGTCGTGATGGAAGGAGGTGTCAACACTGCAGGAAATCTCCTTCTTGCAAACGAACAGGGCTGTGTCGCATCCCCAAGCATTCCACATGACGGATTGGAGATTCTAGCAGATGTTCTCAGCGTTGACATCATTGCCACAACCATCGGTGGCCAAGATGTTGTAGGTAGTCTCGGAGTTGTCAACGATCAAGGCGTGTTGCTTCACCCAGACGTTGCTGGAGACGAAGTTCTTCTTATCGAAGAAGTCCTAGGAGTCCCGCCAATGGTTGGTACAGTTTCCTTTGGTTCTCCGTATGTTGGTGCAGGCATTTGTGCTTCAAACGATGGAGCTGTTGCAGGTAGTGAAACAACTGGACCAGAATTGAATCGAATTGAGGATGCGCTAGGGATCATCTGATAGCCGAACACCAATGTTCAAGAGCCTCTCTTTGTGGTTTCTTCTCATGGGTGAAATGCTCTATCAAGGTAAGGTTAAGCAAGTTTGGTCAACAGATGACCCGGATGTATTGGAATTCCGATTTACAAATCAAATTTCAGTCTTCGATCAGATTATTCCTTCATTGATTCCTCGCAAGGGTGAATCATTGAATCGAACCACGGCTCACTGGTTTAAGCTGGTCGAAGAGGAAGGCGTTTGCGGAACACATCTCGTCGAAGTTAATTCTGCAGACCGATGTCTTGTTCGCAAAGTTGAGGTCATCAAGGAGCCAGGTGCAATTCCCCGTGATATGGAATGGGTTTTCGTTCCGCTCGAATTCATTTGTCGACACTACCTTTCAGGTTCCGCGTGGCGACGTTTCCAACGTGGTGAATTGACTCCTGAGCAACTCGGTGTTCCTGCAGATTGCGAATATGGTGCGAAACTCGAGAAGCCATTCGTGGAGGTTACGACAAAATTCGAAGCCTACGACCGAAACATCGACCGCGCAGAAGCACTGGAAATCTCAAACATCACGGATGAAGAGTACGATTCAATCGTTACTGCTGTTCTGAAGATCGATGAAATCATCGAACGAGAAGCAGCCAAGAACGGCCTTATTCACGTTGATGGAAAGAAGGAATTTGCCCTTGGCCCGGGAAGAAAAGTCGTTCTTGTCGATACCTTCGGTACCCTCGATGAAGATCGATGGTGGGATGCAGAAGCCTATGCAAATGGAGAATGCATTGAATTGTCGAAGGAATTCGTACGAACTCACTACATCAACACTGGTCACCAAGCAGAATTGAAGGCCGCACGAGATGCTGGAACCACTGATCCACCAATTCCTGCTCTACCTCAATCGGTTATCGACGAAACGGCTGCTTTGTATGCTTCAATGTACGAGCGATTGACTTCAGAATCCTTCTGATTCTAGGTGTGCATGCGATGTATGAGCCCGGCTCCATGTCGCTCTGCTGCTAAGAGTAGAGCGTTCAAGTGACGCATTGCATCGCGGATGCCACCGTCAATTGGTTCATCTTTAGCAACGGTCCATCCTCCACCGAGTAGGCTTGAACGTAATGTTTTCACTTCCTCTGAAGTGAGAAAGCCCATGATGTTCAATCCGGCTTTTCCATCCATGTAGCGCTCATCACCGACTTTGTCGGAATTACAACGAGTGAGTAGATAATCGAGATGTGTGACAAGATCCTCATACAACTCATTGGATTGTGCTGCTACACTTCGCACATTTTCCCGAACGTACTGAATTGTCGATCCCGTAGGATGTGGGAATCGACCAAATCGTTCCCTGTTTTTGTCCTCTCCGAGCATGATTGGAAGGTTGTCTTGGTCCAACATTCTTGTCAATGTAAACAAAATGGTTGGATCATCCCATTGAATCATTGACCTTGAATCGTATTCATCAATTCCCTGCGTCCGAAATCGCTCTTGAATCCGTGGGTGCTTGCACATGCTTTGCCATTCATCAGGCGAACCATGCCCTGATGAAACCAACGCTCCGAATACTTCCGAAAGGAGGCCTGAATGGCACCCGTCGAGCGTGTAGAACGCTGTCGTACTCTGTTGTTGTGGCTTCATTGTCTAACCCACACCATCTCCTCTATTGAGGTATGTGTTCGTCACTGGAAGAACTTCGACATACGCTCTTCAATGCTTGACTGTGGTTCAACATCATCATCCGGATTCATTTCTCTACGCAAGGAATCCAATCGGCCAGAGGGTGTATTGTCCTCTTGGGCAGGAATCTCCTCAATCATTGTTGGAGGAGGTGTGTCATCCTCTTGCTCGAAGACTGTCGAGATGTCATCAACGTCGTTTGGTTCCTCTGTTGTCGGTTCGACAGCATCAGTTTTCTGAGGAGCCTTGTCCTGCTTTGGCTTCTTTTCGTTGCTTTCCTTAGCCATCGACCGAATCAGGGCGTTATCCTGTCTCTGCATCATAAAGAGGTAAGTACCAATCAAAACGATGGCCACCAATGCACCCCAAATGACACTCGATGATTGGATGGCAGATTCCTCATCCGCAACGAAAATAATCGATGCTGAGTCGTCGCTTGGATCATCATCAATGTCAAAGGGAGTATTGCATGCCAATATAGCATCGAGCTGCTCCTTATCAGACAATCCACTTGCATCGATACGAACATTCGGAGAAAATTGAGGTCCAGCAACATCAATGACGACATCTGCTTTGAAATCACTACTTCGACTGGTTACAGTAAGGATACAAACAGCATTCTCCAAAACAGCATAGTTTGTTCTTGACACTGCAACATTGATGCTGCCTTGGGCAGAGATGCTGCTAATTCCGACATTCCACCCGGACTCTTGTGCAATGACCTCTTTGTCTATGCTTGCGAGGACATTGCCGTACTCATCGTATGCTGAAACAACGATCGTCAACATGCCTGGTGCAGGATCCCAGTTCAGAACACTCAGATTTGCAAACGCTGATTCGTTTTCTAAAATCGTGAATCTTGAAGTTTGGATTGGAATTGTATCTCCTCTGCTTGAACTCGCAACAAACGAGAGTTTGGTGTTCTGTGTCGGATCTCCATTGACTTCACAACTGACAACATCACCGGTGTATGTGCCTCGACCAAGCTCAGAGAAGGCAGTGTTGACAAATGAACATGTTACATCCGTCTGTGGTGCGTCTCTTCCAATGAGGACGAGTTGAATTCGTTCTTCACCACTGGTAAGGTTGACGTAATTTGTTCCTTGCAAAACTGAAAACGTGTACGTGCTGTCAGAAACAGAGGAGAATGTTCCCTGGATTTCCTCTTCTCCATTGTTGTGGATTTCAACATCCAAATTGGTGTTGCTCCTTCCCCAAAGCACTGGGCTTGACGTAAACGAGATATTTGAGGATTGGATTGTGAAATCGAACAATTGCGTTCCAAGGTTTGAATGCGTCACCTCGACGGTTAGTTCAACATCTGATTTGTCCCAATCTCCTGAAGGAATGAGGTGAATTGGTATCCCCCGAATCTCTCCTGGCATCAATTGGATTGGCGTGTCGATATTGGCAGACCAACCTTGTGGCATGTCGGGGAGGACAAAGGCAATATCTGCCAAATCGTTGCCAGTGTTTTCGATCCATGCAAGAGGATATCCTCCTACAGAGCTGACATACCATTCACTCTCCATTTGAAGATGATAACTGGATGAGCCAATGACACGTATGGGGACTTCAAACACTTCAGCACCTTTACCCACAGCATCAGAAACACGAATTTCCAATATGTTGACATCTCCTTCTCGTGCGTCTACTGGCGCTTCAACATAGATGTCAACGGTCGAGGTTTGCCCAGGTTCCATGAGTTCACCATCTGGGAGTGTTATGTTCCATCCTTGGCCATATTTCGTCAAGAACGGAGTCGAGGGTGTATTCCCCTTTTGCTCGAGTTCAACTTGAATCAAATCCCCGCCTGGCGCTATTTCGAGATTGCTGTTTGCTAGATTAAGTTCCCATTCGGAATACTCCATGACGGAGAGGTCCACCTCGACCACATCAAGCACGTATCCTGATGAAACGATCGTGTAGGTCAATCTTGCATTTGCATCCATCCAAGCATAAGGAATGGTTTGAACGACACTCAGTGTTTCAGATGCATTGACCTCAAGCATCGACGATGTTATTGGATCATGTGCATTCCAAACTGCCGTATCGTTGGATGCGGTCGCAAGTGAAAGCGATGGAACCAGCTGCACGTCATCAATAAAATTCCCAATATTGGTGATGGTAAATTCAAGCACGTGATCACTGTTCGGTTGAACATCTTGTTGTGGTCCATTGACGACAGTAATGTCCCAATCGTGTCTCTGTTCTGCTTCGATCAGAAGCGTAGTGGTCGCGTTGACAGACTTGTTGACCATCGATGTCCATTCAAACTGGAGATAGAATGGTTGTGCAGCAGGTAGGGTACTGCTCAGTTCAATGTCGAGTGGCATGATGGTCGTTGCGAGAGGCCCCAAGGTTCTGATTTGATTGTAATAGGTAAACTGAACATCGTTAGAGGAGATGGTTTCTGTGGTCATGACACGGGCAGTAAACTCGTATGTGTCTTCGCCGTTCCCAGGATTCTCGAGCTGAATAAGGAGTTGATGAGGTGTACTCACGTTGAAACCATGCGGTTCGAGCGATGGTTGTGGGTCAATGACGCTCAACCCAGCACGATGAATCTGTAGAACGTGAATGCTCAAATCGAAGGCGTGGTGTGCGAGGGGAGTTTGTTCATCTGCATTGAATGTAAGCCGCTGCGGAGGTGCGTTGGTTGGAATGTAGACTTCAAGTTGGACTGTGTGGGGGGAATTTGAGGGGCCAGTTGCCGTGAGGATCCCATTTTGTAGGCTACCTCCGCTGGTAACGTTCCATTGCCAGTTCGGAAGGGCAATGTTTGCTTGATTGAGATCCCAACTTAACGTTCCCGATTGGGGCAATAGCATCTTGAATTCAAACGTATGTTGCATATCAGGAACCGTTCGAATGTGCACCGGCGATGTGTGCGAACCCACCGCTGTGAAATTCGCATTAAGAGAACGGCACAGGGTGTCATCTCCGCTACCTATGCATGTTGTCAGTGTTGTTGTTGTGGTCCCACCGAACGCTGTTGAGCCCGGAACATCGAGGAGGATTTTCAGTTCCCTTTTCTCTCCTGGCTGGAGCGTGATGGAGTAGACATTGTTTGATCCATCGTTGAGTACAGGTGTACCTCCCCATGATGGATTTGTCCAGTCGATGGACGTTGTTGTTTCAACAGCGTTCCCAAGATTTTCGATGAGAACGTACGATTCTGCTGTCTGGCCTGGAAGGCCGTAGCCCTGGCTGAACGAAAGTCCTGATGAGCCAACAAGTGATAATCCACGTGTACGAAGTGCTTCAATCGGAATCCATGACGTTTCTTGGACATTGGAATCCGAAGTGAGGGTCGCTATGATTTCGATGTATCCGTCTTCATCGCCAAGCGCATCTGTAGGCAAGGTGGCAACGAAGGGAATGGTGGTTGGTGTTGAAGGAACAAGCTCAACGTTTTCCAAGTTCACTCCAGCTTGGGGTTCGACAGTCCAGTCTTGTGGTAAGTTTGTCGTGTCATAAGAGATATTCCAATTTGCTGTCCGTGAACCTGTTGCAGTGATGGTAACATCAACAACTTCACTTGTTCCTGGTTCAACTCTTGTCACGGTTTCAGGACCTTGGATGAGGAGATCGTAGGGTTCAACGACAGTCAACGTCACTTGCTCGATGTTGTTGTCTTCACGTGCCTCGCTAAGATTCTGGTTCATGTCGAGGACGAGTTCGAAGATGTGTGTGCCTAGTGTGGCGGTAACATCGATGCTAAAGGTTGCAGGACCACCTTCTCCGCTAGGGGAGAGCGGTTCAAGATCTTCGAAGCGGACTCGTGTTAACTCTTGACCGTTCATGTACAATGCGCAGTCAATGTTGTCCTCGTTTTCCCACGTCCCGATATTCGCAAACTGGCCAGTGACAGTCAGTGTTTGACCAGGATCGGGAGAAACCGGGTTGAAGGAAATTCCATTACCATCTGGTAACGGTGCCAAGTCAACCAAACGTTGGGATACAAGCGTATCTCCGTAAAGCATGTCGAGATATCCATCTCCATCGAGGTCTGCGAAGGCAGGAGCAGTCCATACACGATGAGGCATTGAGAGTGGCTCATCCCATCCTTCAGAGACTTCATTATCGTATCCAGTGTCCCCATCAAAAACGAAGATACGGCGGCCAAATGCTACAACAATTTCAGGATCACCCTCTCCATCTATGTCCATCCAAGCTGGAGGAGAAACAGCGATTTCGTCGTTGTCATTCCCCGAGCCACCTCTGTTCATGACTTTGTTCCACACTTCTGACGGGGGATCATCGGTCAAGTCGTGACACCCTACCATTCCTTCTCTGTCGAATGTTACGGAAGATGCAGAATACCAAGTTGACCAGCACAAACGATCGTGTACCCCATCATCATTCAGATCAATCGGTAGAGGTGGGGCATCAGCGTATCCATTGCGAGCTCGGAAATTGAAAATTTCCTCGGTCGACGTCAATTCCATGCCAATGAATCGAGCACCCAAGCCAATGGTCCGGCCATTGGCGTCAGTTGGCACAGTGAGAATCATTTCTGGCGCAGCATCACCATCGAGTTGAACGACAACTGGACTGGGCAAGCGAAGTCGTGGCGCATCCGAATCCGCATCTGTTCCTGATAGTGCAACTCGACCCCAATCGTTTGAACCGGTACTTCCGTCAATTCTCCAAATCCACATGTTTCCTGAGTTTTCATCGATGGTTGTTGCCACAACAACGGATGTTTGGCCATCAAGTTGAGCCCAAGCAGGGTCACTTGGATGCGTACCTCTGTCGAGTGTAACATCCCAGTTGACGGTTGGAGCGTTCGCTCCGAGTGGCAAACTGATGATGTGCGGGTCATCTGTTGTGGAGTCGACGACAGTGAGAACAAGTTCTGGTTGTCCGTCAAGTTCCAAATCTGCTAGAAGCGGTTGAGTGACGGAGAGATGGTTGCTCTGGCGCGTTTGGAAATGCGGACTCGTGATTCCAATTCTGTAATCTGTGTTGGTCCACGACCACATCAATTCGTTTGAATGCCCTCCACTTTGCCAACCGGACTCGTCGCAATACAACTCCGGTGACCACACGTCCACCTGCAGCGAAGAATCTGTGTCATAACTCACGATAATTTCGAATCGACCATCCAAGTCAACATCTGCTAGCACAGGAGTGGATCGTGCAGCTTTTGTGTCGCCGAGATCGACTTGCCACGCCAAATCAGCATCATCTCCAGAAAATAAAGATAATTTCGTCGCTGATGTTGAGGTACTCTCGTGGAGGACAACTGCAAACAGGCCAAATGGCGCACAACGTTGGATGGCTCCTGGAGTTGTCGTCAGGCTTTCAGAAAAATTCCCGATGATTGAGCCGTAGGCATCTGAGCCGATATCATCATCAAGTGCAACCCAATTGATGACAGGATCATCGATGGTCAGCATTGTGCCTGTTTGAGCGTCATGCGTTGGCATCGATCCATTGCGTGTGGGCGTACCACCGTATTGACTCCATGGCTGCTCGTAAGGGCTCCATGGTTGTTCGGATGTCTGCTCAACGACGTTTTCATCAGCAAAATTCGTCCAATGAATCTGGGTCAAAGACACCGTGAGCATCAAAATGACGATGCCAATGGCAGGGAATTGTGGCCCTGCTTTGGAATGGCTTTCGCTGCTCATTGTTGTTATTCATCCGTGAGGGGTTGTTATTGTTTTGCTCTTCGAGCATCGCATCACTGGCAATTGCAACCTATTTTTGCGGCTTCACTGCTCGGAATTCCAATGCGCAGTTGCTTGAATTGATGCGTGGGCTTCATATAGGGGTCGACTGTGGGCGAAATGACTTCGGTCAACTTCTCTCCCGAGGCGAAAGCCGGTGAAGGACGGAAAGGTTCTGCCTCTTCCTCTTCATCACTCGGTTTGAGAAGCCCAGGAGATGAACAAGATGTACAAAATCGTCACAAGAGAGGATACCATCCGTATCCCTGCAGAGTACATGAAAAAAGGCCAATCACTCGATCAACACATCGACCGATTGGCAATGACCGCCTTCGAAGGTCGATTCGATGAACAAAACCGCTTCATTTTGGTAACAAGCAACCACACGCCTCTCGGTCGTGGTCGTATCATCCACGGCGACGGTGCGATCTATCAGCGTGTTCGCTTCGATGCACTCCTCTTTTGCATGGATGATTACGAAGTTGTTGAAGGAGCCATCTCTGAAGTCAATGAGTTCGGTGCATTCGTACGCATCGGTCCGATGGAAGCCCTACTCCACAAATCACAAATTCTCGATGACCAAGTCGAAGTCAATGTCGGCGCAGGTACCATCTCAGGCCGGAACGATGACAAGCGATTGGGCATCGGTACTGCTGTTCGTGCTCGAATCGTTTCGCTGTCACCTGACACAAGCGATCCGCGCCGATCGAAAATCGGTCTAACATGCAAGCAACCAGGTCTTGGGTCACTTGAGTGGCTTGGCGAAACAGGTGAGTGAAGATGGCCAAGAATCCATTTGCATGCGGTGAGTGTGGTCTTATTCTCCAAGACGGAGTCGACCAATGCCCACGTCATCCATCCGCTCAAACCACGACTGACTGGCAAGGCTACGTCATCATCATCCACCCGTCGCGCTCGGAAATCGCTGAGCGACTGAACATCGACCAACCAGGTCACTATGCACTGAAAGTAAACATCCGATAAGGAGGACGAACACATGGATATTGTAAACCGAACAGAAAACAAACTACTCAACCGAGTTGAAATCGATTTTAAGTGGAATCACAAGGGGGCGAAGACACC
Organism: Methanobacteriota archaeon; assembly: GCA_018623995.1. Lineage (GTDB taxonomy): Archaea > Thermoplasmatota > Poseidoniia > Poseidoniales > Poseidoniaceae > MGIIa-L2. Next base: position 17,045 of record JAAZUV010000004.1, on the reverse strand, counting down.
CTCGAAGAAGGACATCATGGATCTCGTCAAAACCCTCGAGCCAGGTTCCAATCCTGATTTGATCGTCGTCAAGAACTGCAAGACTCGCTATGGACAAGCTTTGACAACTGGTCAAGCACTCATTTACGAATCTGCTGAGGCCATGAAGGTCGAACCAGAATACATTCACGAACGCCACAAGGGCTTCCGAAGTGGTAACGCAACCGAAGAGGTCGCTGAAGAGGTTGCTGAAGAAACAGAGGACGGTGGTGAATGATGGGAGAACCAAATCCAAGGGCTAAGTGGTCGAAGTATGCTATTGCTGAAGACGGTACACTCGAACGCAAGGCGGAACATTGCCCCAACTGTGGACCTGGCGTCTTCTTGGCAGTTCACGCTGACCGCAAGACCTGCGGGCGTTGTGGCTACTCCGTCAAAATCGAGTGAGAAAGCACACCATCGTTGGTGAGCAGCCAAAGTTGCTCATCTTTGATCAAGTGCTGAACAACCACTTCGTTTTGCTTCCTTGTTTGGACACCGTTTTCACTGATCGCAATCTCTTCTCTCCAACCTGAAAGAATCCACGTGCCGTTCGTATTGACTGCATGTTGAACGGGTCCCTTTGTGGCAAGGTCTGCAACTTTTACTCCAGTTCTGTAAAGATAACAACGTCCATCATTCAGCAAAAGAAGTCGTTCCGTTTCTGTGCCATGCACATCTGAGAGGGCGCCCTCAATGTCAAAGTGGGAATTTCCAATCTTGCTTCCATCTTCTTTCGAAAGTCGCAAACATCCTCCCGCCCTTGACCATACTTCGATGGTCGTAGATGTCTCATGGAGCGATACTGTCTCTTGACTCATTGGTAGATGAGCGAGATCCGGCCACTCTGGAGGTGGTGCTCTCCAGCGTTCCACTCCAGTGACATCAAAACCGTACACTCCACGATTCCAAAGAACGAACACAAACCCATCATCCATACTGCCTAAGGCAAGAGGCTCAGCATCGAGAACGTGAGCCCATGTTGCCCCTTCGGGTAGAATCGCATGCTCAAGATTTCGAGCGATTCGTAAATCTCCACGTTCCACGCCGTCTCTGAATGGTCGATTGAGTGGCAAACATCCCATTCTTGCGAGTAACAATTCACGATCAATCCATGTTGCAATGAGGACATCTCCGACCACAATGGCATGCTGGATGGACATTGGAAATGGGCGAGCATGTTGTTCGAGTGGATTCCAATCTGCATCAAGTCGGCAGAGCTCTCCGTCAACTCCGATGGCTACAGCATAGACACCCTCAACATCGGGTGTTTCAATCAACTTGATTGCTCGAAACGGAAGGTGTGTTGAGTTTTCACCTTCGGCCATAGGTGTTCGAGTACGAGGTTCTTTGTCAATACTCGCTTTCAAGAAGTCCACCCACCTCAGCAAGAACATGTCCGACGTTGTTCTGATTGCAGTGAACAACGATGATATTGCTTCGACCAATCAAGCGAAGTTTCTTCTCGAAAACCATCAGTGGTCGGAATGTGATGATGTTGAATCTCGCCCAGCGTTTGCAATAGGTAACGTTCGCATGTGGTTCCTGCCTGAGCGAATACTTTGGGAAGACCATCTGGACCGACGCTGGTACGATGCTACAAAAGAAACAGTACGTGAAGTCATTTTTCCATCAAGACATGCTGCCGTAAGTGGAAAACCATGTCTTACATTGCATCCAATCGGCGTACCGCACCACCCACTCGGAGAGGAGCCGCCATTTGGTGGCCGTTCAGGTTTTGCTCCACCTCCGAATCCTCGTATTGGACCTTGGTGGAGACTTCTCCACCAGAAGTGGGAAGAGAATGCCATTCTTGATTTCTCACTCTCACTTGAGGTGACACATCATGGACCAATCCTCGATGTACCAGCACTGTTCATTGAGGTCGGTTCAACTGAACCATACTGGCCGAACGAGGAAGCTGCTCAACTCCTCTCAGAGGTGATTGCTGAAGGCCTCGGTTTTAGTGATGGCTTCTTGAACGAATGTTGGAGTTCAAGACAGGCTGGAGAGCCAGTTCTTGTGACACTCGGAGGCGGACATTACGCTCCAAAGGCCAACAAATTAGGTTTGGAAAACAACGTATGGATCGGACACATGCTTGCGAATCATTCCTTGCCATTCGGGCCCCAAGATGATCCAGGCATTCTATGGAAACAATCGATTGATGCAGCACTTGCATCCACGCAAAAGGCGTTTCCAGGTGGAGTCATCGTTTGCAATGTGGAAAAGAAATCGTTCAAGGGTTGGCAACGTCAATTGATTTACAGTCATCTTGAATCCATCGGGGTCGAAGTTGTTCGAACCAATGCCTTCTTGGAAATGGTCAAAGGATGCCGTGAAGTCCAGTAGAACAAGGAGGTTGGTTCATGCTGTCAAAACTCATCGTTGCAATGACGCTACGTATGCCGCGTTGGTTCGTACGTTGGGTTTCTCGTCGCTACGTTGCAGGATCGACTCTGGATGATGCAGTAACGGTCATGAAACGATTGGAGTCCGAAGGAGCATGCTTTACAATCGATGTTCTCGGAGAAGAAATCTCTTCCTTGGACGAGGCACAATTTTTCCTGGATGAATACGTTCGTGTTATGCAGGCAATTGTCGAAAACGACTTTGATGCCAACCTTTCGATCAAGCCTACGGCATTTGGACTGCTCATCGATAAGGACAAAGGCATGGAAAACATTGAATCTCTAGTACGTCAAGCTGCCGAGCATGATATGTTTGTACGTCTGGATATGGAAGATCATCGTGTTACCACAGAAACCATTCAAGTTGTTCTCGATTTGCATGAGAAAGGCTTGACAAATGTCGGAACAGTCCTCCAAGGTCGTTTGCATCGAACGCCTGATGACATTAAGGAAGTCGCTGATGTCATCGGTCCAAATGCTGACTACCGAATTTGCAAAGGAATTTATCTCGAACCTGAAGAAATTGCCTACACAACACGAACAGATATCCGCGACAAAACCAATGACGCCATCAGGATGGCTTTGGAACACGGTGCCTATGTTGGAATTGCATCCCACGATGTCCCAGTTGTCGATTATTCTCTCGAAGTTCTGAAGGAATTCAACATGGGACCATCAATTGACGATCCAAGAACCAACGCAGGAGCGGCTAGAAAAGGAAAAGGTCCGGGTTACGAATTCCAAATGCTGCTTGGCGTACGTGGCCCGATGCGACGAAAACTCACCAAGCAAGGACATCGTACTCGCGTCTACATTCCATACGGAGAAAAGTGGTATGAGTACAGCATACGACGACTACAAGAAAATCCCACCATCGGACTGCAGATTGCCAAGGCCTTCTTGATGCCTTGGACAAACCGTCCATAATCACTTTCTGGCCTTTTTCTTCTTTCGCTTGTTTGACGGTTTGACCCGCTTCTTGATTTGCTCTTTTGGTAAGATTGGGTTCGGATTGAAACCAAGGCGACCCTCTTTCCAGGCTTGACGCCGTTCTCTTGGCGTCTTCGGTTCGAATCGTTCTGGTCTTGGTGGTTCATGCAAATACATTCGCTTGATGTTGGACGCATCAACTGTGCCTCGTAATGTACGCCCTTCACCAGTGTGAATCGCACGGATGCGCCATGTCTGGACTCCAATGTCAAGGAGTGTTCCTGCCTTGAAAGATGTACCCTCTTCTACGATGAGTACATCAGGCGTTGAGAATTCTCCTCGAGTCTTCGTAATTTTGACCCGGAGCATGTCTTGGCGCAATGCAACTGCGCGAACAAGATTGCTCGCCTCGATTTCCTCAACAGTTCCTTTTTCAGATTCGAGTCGAGTTATTCTCCATGCCATTTCATCGTGCTCGAATACGTCGTTGAGCTCCAACCATTCATCAGCATCGAGATCGATTGTAGCCATGTATGATTCAGGACCATCGGTCAGCATGAACGGTACACGCTTCAACGGAGGTGCTCGGAATTGAATTTCATGAACGGTGGAACATACCTCGCATCGTAAGAGGTAATCCTTACCTCGCCCGATTTCTTTTTCCTTGAGAATTTGGTGACCGGTCACATCTTCGCAATTAGGACAAAGAACAGCGTTTTCGATGATCTCGTCATCATCGAAGTCGTCTTCAAAGAATTCGTCATCCATGCTTCTCAGGTTGCTCTCGAAGCATGCCCCCTTTGAATCCACCGCATGTGGTATCGTCACAGTCTTCAAAACAATCCGCCCTTGTGGTCTTTCTATGAGCGAGATTGGGCGTGACCAAGTTTTGCCCACGCTTTTGAATGCAGATCATGATCGTTCCCGCGATGAGCCTGAAATTGCAGCGAACATTGCTACACAATTGGAGCACATGGGATTGTCAACTTGGTCAATTTCTGTGTTGCGTCGTCTGCGCGATGCTATTGGTCGTCAAGAACCAGATCGTGTCCTTGAGATTGGAGGAAGTATCGGGCATCGCTCAGCATGGCTGTACGATTTGTTCGCTGAACGTCCTGTCTCTCGCTTCGATATCATCGAACAGGGAGCGAAATTTGGAGTCATCCTTCATCGACTTCAAACACGTTACGATGCAACATCGTGGTCAAACATCATTGTCAATGATTTTGCGACGCTATGTGCTGAAGAAAAAGCATGGAAATTAACAACAGCTTCCGGAGTAGGTACGGATGAACGTCGCCTCTCTGAGGCGTACGATGCAATCATTGTTGACGCACCTCTTAGCCGATTAGCAAGTGATTTGCAACACTCTCTGGACCTGCTCTCCAACAATGGTGTTCTCTACACAACAGAACCAGAAACGCCTGTCGGAGAGTACGATGAACTTGATGATGATGGGAAAGCGAAGGTCGATGGATTCAATGCATGGATAAAATTCGTGCAAGAATCTCAGCTGAACTATCACATGGCCTTCGTCCCGCTCTTTGGGGGAACCATCGTTGCCTTCTTCAAGCGGTAGATTGTTGTTCAGCCAATTCTAAGAGGGCATCAATATCGAGCAAGCCGTATCCATAGTCGTCATCGTGATCGGACTGCCCATCACGTGGTTGGACGGATTGCATAATCCAGTCTTTGACCTCATCGATGGTTGAAACATCGCCTGACGTTCCGTTGCTGGCCAACTGTGGTTGGGCTTCAAGCAACAAAGCAATGGCTCCAGTCACGTAAACAGTAGCAGCACTTGTTCCACTGGAAGCTGACCATGTCCCCTGATGGTTGAGTACTGGGACTTCTTTTGCAGGTGCAACCAATTCAGGTTTCTTGTCAGGATCGCCACGTGGTAACTTGAACGGTAGTGCGCTGAATCCGTTGTTTCCTGTCGAAGACTTTGCCCAGTGATCTCCCGATAGCGTTACGCCTCCAACACAAATGACGCGACGCTCGCTCCCAGGCGAAGCAACATCCCCATCGTCATTTTCACCACCATCGTTACCCGCAGCTGCGACAACGAATATTCCACGCGCAGTAGCATCGTTCACTGAGTCTTCGATGGTCCTGCCGCTGGAACCGGGCAATGGGAACAAATCTTGCCCCCCACCCAATGAGAGGGAAATAATGCTCACGTTTTGACCGATGCACCAATCGATGCCTGCAACGACGTCTTCTTCGTAACCAGACCCATTTGCAAGCAATGCTTTGGCAACGTAGAGGTTCACGTCTTTTGCGATTCCGTTAATCCAACCATTTGCTACGAGGATTCCTGCCATGTTGGTTCCATGTCCATGGTCGTCGTATGGATTTGATTTGCCTTGAACAATATCCACCCACCCTGCCACATCAAAATCTTCCAAATCTGGATGATTCAATTCCATACCCGTGTCAACAATGCATACATTGACTCCAGAGCCAGAATAACCGCTTGGTAGGTTGACGAGTTCTCTATAGGTTTGTTCGGATTCCATCAGAGCATCACTCGGTTTGACGAATGTCAGTCCATCGCCTACAATGATATTGTAAGCAAAGCCCGCTACTAAGATGAGAAGTGCAGCAGTAGCAACACTCACGATGCGTCGAACGATTTCAAGATCCTTTTCCAGTTGAGGAGATAGGCTATCGTCCTTTGCATCTGTATCATGATTCCCTGTCATGACAGCCCCTCACTGAAATGCCTGAACTGCTTCTGAAAACGTATCGACAAAACGCTTCACGTCTTCCTCAGTATTGTAGAAATAAGCAGAGGCCCTTAATGAGCCATTGTATCCTCTGTCATTGAACCAGGAATGCACACAGTGCTGGCCGGATCGAACCATGACGCCCGATACCTCGTCAAGAAGCAATGCGATGTCATGTGCGGGAAGCTTCTCATCAAGAAGCAATGAACAAATACCTCCCCGCTTGGATGCATCTTCTGGACCTATGATTGATACACCATCCAAATCTTTGACTCCATCTGACATAATTCTGTTTAGATGGATCTCATGCTCGTGTATTTGTTCCATATCGAGACTTGTCAGGTAATCAATGGCAGCTCCAGTCGCCATCATGCCTGCAAAATGACCGAGGCCACCTTCAAACTTGGAAGGTGTTGTGGCCCATTCGACACCATCGTAGCGTGACGTCTTGACCGTCTGTCCTCCTGATTGGATGGTGCGCATGGAATTGAGCAACTCTTCTCGGCCCCAAAGACCTCCCATTCCTGATGGGCCGAGCATTTTGTGAATTGAAAATGCAAAGAAATCGATGCCCATCTCTTGCACATCGACCGGCATGTGTGGGGCAGATTGGGCACCGTCAACACAGACAAGAGCGCCGAAATCTTTCGCAATTTTCGTGATTTCTCGAACTGGAGTTTCGATCCCATCAAGATTGCCAACTTGGCTGACAGAAACCATTCTCAACTTACTTCCTGCTTCTGCGCACATGTGTTCAAACGCTTCGATATCGAATGTGTTGTCCTCATTCGAAGTCACGACTCGATGGTCGATTCCTTGTTCTTCTTCCAGTTGAAGCCAAGGTACAAGATTCGAGTTGTGCTCTCTATCTGTTGTGAGGACAACATCTCCTTTTTCCCATGACAATCCCTTTGCGACTTGATTGAGGCTATGGGTTGCATTTCGCGTGAAAACGATTTCATTGACTGATGGCGCGTTGAAAAACTGACCGAGTGTTCTCCTGGAATGCGCAATTGTTTTCGAAACAGTTGTGCCAAATCGGTGAACTGAACGGCCCCCGCAGCCCGGGGTTTTCGTATAATAGTCTGAAATTGCATTGATGACGGAGTGTGGCCGAAGAGTGACGCATGCATTGTCTAGATAGGCAACAGGTTGGTCCTCACACAATGCTGGGAAATCCTCGCGTCGTTTTGCTAAATCCATTACCATGCCTCCTGATCGGGAGAGACTTCGAGAATCTCTGCTTTGCTCATGAGATCCTCGTCTGCAGAAACAGCCGCCTTCGTTCTGACACGTGCTTCGCTGCCCAACATTCTCTGTGGGAACCAAACGGTCCACAAGAGTAGCGGAATCGTTAGAATCGAGAAGAGAATGTGCAGCGTCAAAGCCCATGTTCGTGACCCCGTACGTTCAGCGATGTATTGTGCTCCAGTCCAAGCGCTGAGCATGGCTAAAATGGCCCAAGTTCCGCACACAAAGGCCCACCCTCGCAGCGAATGCTCGAGCATTGATTCTTCCATCACTCGAACATCTTCGTGTAAGTGGTGAGTCTCAACATGCAGGTCCCTTGTTTCACGCACTGCTTTAATGAAGAAGTAGAGGAAGAAAATGCACACTAACGTGATGAGGAAACCTCCCATCATATCTGAAAGTGAAAGTCCAACAGGGAAGTTCTTGTTCGTTGAATGGAAGAAAACCTGGGCTATCCCAAATCCTGCCCAAATCATCAGCAAAGTGATTGTATGTGTCCGCATAATTGGAAACATTTGGATGAGCATGAACAAAAACCATCCCCAGATTAGCATTGAGATGACCATCTGGAAGTAGGCCGTACTTCCAGCGATCTGAAGGCCTTCCAAACCTGCAACCTTCGCATCCCCACCATCAAAGATATCTGCGTTGAGTGCGCCGAGAAGAATTGCAAGCACTGCTGACAGAATTGAGATTGTGAATTGGGGGTTCCAATCGGTACGAATCAATTTCAACTGGAACATCAACTCTTGACGGATTTGTGGTATGAGTGGATGGAAATCGAAGAACTTCGGTTCAACTTTGACATCATTCAATCGGAATGGAAGTGCATCGTGAGATGCGTCATGGGTTGCCGATTCCCCACCGTCCATGTTACCCCGTGAACGTCCCCCTTTGAGGTTCTTGCGTTCCTACATTGACAAGCGAGAGCGTTAAACCCTGATGACGATTGGACAGAATTGCGAGCCGAGATCGCATAGCCTGGTAGTGCGCGCGACTGGAAATCGCGTGGGCCTGTCCCTCGGGAGTTCAAATCTCTCTCTCGGCGCCAATTCACATCCTTTTCGTCTGTTTTTGGAAGACGCGAAGCGGTTATATCGAAATGCTTGGTGGCATGGACGCCGCCACCGTGGCTTAGTGGTATAGCACCTCATTGGTAATGAGGAGGTCGCGAGTTCGATCCTCGCCGGTGGCTCCATTTACAAATCGAGTTATGACGGTTTTTTGCTCGGCAAACATTAAGAATCGTCGGGATTAAATTCGATATGAAGAAGGCAACTTCTTCGGATGGGATATACATGAGCACTGCTACTGAAAAGAAGAACGATACGAAGGCACGCATCAAAGAACTGCAAAGCCAAGTCGACGATTTGAAAGAACTTGTCAACACACTACTCTCGGTAATTGTTGAAGAGCCGGATGGTGTTCACACCGGCTCTGCACCAACAGGCGGGCATCCACTCGCCAACACCTGTATGTGATCATCCTTTGATGACGGCCATTGGCTCGAGGCGTAACACCGGACGTGCTAGGTTTGCACGACTCGTATTTTCGATGACTTGATCGACATTTTTGTAAGCTTCTGGAGCTTCCTCTGAAAGGATGTTTTTTGTTGCAGCTTGAACGACAATCCCTTTGTTACGAAGTTCATTTTCCTTCTGTTCTGGGTTGATCTGTTTCCTTGCAGCTGAACGAGATAATGCTCTTCCTGCTCCATGACAAGCACTTCCGAAGGCCTGATTTTGTTGTGTTCTTGGTCCTGCCATTAGCCATGAACCTCGACCCATGTCGCCAGGAACAACCACCGGTTGACCGGTCTCTGCAAACGATGCATGAACATCGGATTGATTGCCACTAAACGCTCTCGTTGCACCTTTCCTGTGTACAACACAGGTGCAGTTTTTCCCGTGAATGACATGGTCTTCGATCTTGGCGATGTTGTGCGATACATCGTACAGGGTTGACAATTCGACTTCCTCTCCGAGTTCTGCCCTCAAACCCTTGAACAAACGGTCGGTAAGGACAGCTCGATTGGTAAAGGCAAAATTGGCTGCGGTTTTCATATCATTGAGGTAGGCTTGACCTTGCTTGGAATGGATCGGTGCAGATGCGAGTTGACGATCGGGTAACACGTAACCCCATTCCTCGTCAATCCAATCGTTTCCTCGTTGCTTAAGTCGTAATTCCAACTGGTGAATGTGGTCGCTGCAGACTTGGTGACCGAGTCCGCGAGAGCCGGAGTGAATCATCGCTACAACCTGATTCTCAGAAAGATTCCAGTGTTGCGCAGTCTCACTATCAACAATTTCTGAAACCCGTTGCAATTCAAGGAAATGGTTGCCACTTCCTAGCGTACCAAGCGCCTTCATGCCTCTTTGTTTTGCTCGATGACTGATGGATAACTCATCAACCTCAAACGCACCATCAGACTCTACTGTACCGATAGCATGATGTTGTTCAACATCGATGGATTCTAGTTCACTCAATCCTCCTCGTAAAATCAAATCCAACTTGGATTCCGACAAGTCAATACCTCCTTTGCCAGAACCACCGGCAGGTATTCTACCGTTCAAACGACGCGCCAATTTTTCGAGATTCGGGATGTCATCCGCTTCCAAATTGAGAGCCACAGCCCGAACACCACAATTGATGTCAAACCCAACAGCACCGGGTGAAATTGCACCGCCCTGCTCGCCGTGTTCAACATCGGTTGCCACAACACCTCCAATGGGCAGACCATAGCCGTAATGCCAATCGGCCATGCCCCAAGCAGTTCCTACCACACCGGGGAGTTCCGTTGCATTCATCAGTTGAATCGGCCCTCGTCCGTCTTGATAATTTTCGATTTCTTCCATGGTTGAGATGATGGCTGCATCAACTTTCATCCGGTTGTGAGCTTTGATTCGAACAACACCCGGCGACGACAAGTCGACGTGCTTGGTCCAATCGGCAGCCATGTTTGTCGTTCAACATCTTTCTTTTGATGATTTCCACTTTTGCACACCAATCAAAGGGAGGATTGAAAGGACTGAGTACCCCCCACGGAATAGGAGGCGTTCGAATGAGTCTACCACCGATTGACTTGGCAGTGTTCCATGACAATGGTTACTCTCGGCAGCAGTGCCGTATCACTGACTTGTGGTTCTGGACATGCGATCCTCAACGAACCACCTGCGGAGACACGCATGAGGATGAATATTCTTTCATTGGAAAACCACTTATCGAGGGATTCGAACAGCGTGGGCGTGCTTTGAAAGATGCTATGCGAGAGGCTTTCCTTTCGTTTTTTGAAAACCATCAACATCATCGGGTCGAACCCTACCCTGTGCTTGCACGCTGGCGCGATGATATTCACCTCACCATCGCATCAATCGCAGACTTCCAACCTCACGTGACCTCAGGCCAAGTGGCACCTCCGGCGAACCCGCTCACCATATCCCAGCCGTGCATTCGTTTGACGGATGTTGATGCTGTTGGCCGTTCAGGTCGACACTTGACAACGTTCGAGATGATGGCTCATCACGTCTTCAATCGACCTGATGATGGCGAGATGTATTACTGGATGGAAGAATGCGTTGCTTACTGTCACACCATGTTAACGGAAACATTTGGAATTGACGACAAGGAAATCACCTACGTGGAGAATCCATGGTGTGGCGGAGGGAATGCAGGCCCTGCAGTCGAAGTGATTGTTGGCGGTCTCGAACTTGCAACGTTGGTGTTTATGAATCTCGAAGAATCGGATGATGGTGACATCGAACTCAAAGGAGATCGTTACAAAGAAATGCCACTGCAAATTATCGATACTGGCTATGGCCTTGAGCGATTTTGTTGGGCTGCGGCTGGAACACCTACCATCTATGAAGCGATTTACCCCGAAACGGTTGCGTGGCTCAAAGATTTGTCTGGCTTCTCCGATGTTGTTACCCAATGGCCTGATTTAAACCTCGACCAGCTCCTTGGGGAGATGAGTCGTCTTAATGGAATTATGAACATCGAACCCGGTGTCGATGCAGAAGAACTCTCTCAGTTGTTCATCGCTCGTCTCGGCCAACGTGGCGTTGATTTGACGAAGGAGCAATTCATGGCTATCACCGAGCCTCTGTCGCGTGTCTACGCCATTCCGGACCACCTCCATGCCTTGACGCACATGCTCGGAGATGGTCTCGTTCCATCCAATGCAAAAGCTGGATATCTAGCACGCATGCTTGCCCGCCGAATCCTAAGAATGCGTGATGATTTAGGAATGGACGTATCCCTTTCTGATCTTATCAACCATCATCTTGATGTCAACATGAGTGGGCACGAAATGAAACAGACAAGGGATGGCCTCTTGACCATCATGAATCTTGAAGAGGAACGTTACAGCGAGGTGTTGAGAAAAGGAACCAACCTGATTCAACAATCTCTGAAATCTGTTGAACAAAGTGCTGAAGAATTGCCAGATGAGTTGCTCTTTCAACTCAATGATTCGCATGGGCTGCCTCCTGACATGGTCATCAACATGGCTCGAAAAAGTGGATGGTCACATCTGAGACTTCGAACAGGCTTTTCTGCGGAAATGGCTGAACGACATGCAAAGATGGCAAAGGCTGCAGCCGCAACAAGCCAACAATCCTCCCTCGTGGATCAACTACCGGTTCTTCCAGAAACGGTTCCATTGTACTACAACGATGTTCAACAACGGAGTTTCGATGCAAGCGTGTTGGCTTCCATCCCTCTTGCTGACGAGGTTGGTCCAGAGGGAGCGACTCATGCAGTTGTTCTTTCTGAAACGTGTTTTTACCCAGAAGGCGGAGGGCAAGAAGGGGATTATGGATCACTTAGGACAGACGGGGCCTCACGTCAAGTTTTGGACACACAAAAGGAAGAGAACCTCATCCTTCATCTCTGTGATGGCCCACTTGAAATCGGGGACCTTGTTCACGGAACAATTGACTGGCGCCGACGGAAGCAACTGATGGATCATCATACCGCTGTCCACATTGTAGGAGGTGCTGCACGGCGCATTCTTGGCCCTCACATCTACCAAGCAGGAGCGAACAAATCAACAGAACTCGCTCGTCTCGACATTACACATTACCGTCGACTTACTCGCGACGATTTGGATGCCATTGAAATTCTTGCAAACGAAGTGCTTGGACAGGTTTCTCGCACTGAGAAGACCATCCTTCCTCGCCATGAAGCAGACAAGAAACATGGGTTCGATCTCTATCAAGGAGGTGCTCCCAAAGGCAACGAAATTCGCGTGCTCCGCATCTCTGACCACGATGTACAGGCTTGTGGGGGGACGCACCATGATGAGCCTGGTCAAATTGGTTCGATACGCGTTGTACGCTCCACTGCGGTTCAGGACGGTGTCGAGCGTCTCCACATCGTAGCAGGCGAGTCCGCTCTCAAGTTTGCTCGTGAACAAGACGGATTGCTCCGAGCAACATCGCAAACATTTGCAGTCTCTTCAGAGGACCTCCCAAAAACGGCTGAACGTTTCTTTTCCGAGTGGAAAGAACAACGTAAGCGCATTGAACAACTCGAGGCAGAAATCGTTCGACTTCGAACCTCAGGCGGTGGCGATGATTCAATGACCATTGACGGCGTTCGTGTCGTGATTATGGAAGTCGAAGGGAACTTGAAACAGTTGACTTCAATGTTGCAAGAACTCACCCGTGACGCTGCAACTCCAACACTCGCGGTGTTGGGGTCCAAAGAAGGCGGCGGTAAACTCATGGTTGCATGCACAGAGAATACGATTGCAGCAGAACGCTACAACGCAGTTGATTTGCTTCGCTCCATCATTCCAAACATCAAGGGTGGAGGTGGTGGTCGTCCAACCATGGCTCAAGGTGGAGGTTCGGATGCAAGTGGCTTGGATAATGCATTGCAAGCCGCAAAAGACCTTGTTCAATCCTGAAGCGATTCCAGTGCTAACTTGTCAAATTCAGACGCAGCATTTTCAATCGCATCATGCAGACTGAACCAGGCAGCAGCCTCGATTTCACCTTCCTTCAATTTCAATTCATCAATCGATCCGTTCCATCGCCCACAATATGTGAAACTGACAAACGATACACCGTCTCTGAAGAACGATCGTTGCGTGATGACGGGTTTACGATTATCGAGTTCGATAAGAATTCCCAACTCCTCTTGAGTTTCTCGAACGCATCCCTCTGCAGGTTCTTCACTGTGATTCATGTAGCCTCCTGGTAATCCCCAATATCCTTTGAAAAACCCTCTCTCAACCTTGGCCATGAGGATCTCGTTCTTGTTGTTGCGAATCATGACCTTGGATACGAGACGATGAAGAGAACGGTAGACTGCTTCTCGTGCTACTGGGTGAACAGCATTGTCGGAGACGACTTTGTCTTTCCAGGTCCAATGTTCGGGCCAGTCAATTTCTGGTTCTCCATGCAGGACTGTGTATGTCTCATTTCCAAATCGAAGGTCGGTTTCCCGACCTGCTGTCCATGCTACTCCAAGATGTTCAACTTCCTCTGGTGTTGGGAATCGAAGCACAACCTCGTTTAGGTTCCGGCCCATAATGCAATCTTTGGGTCCATCACCGTTTTCATCCACCAGCAGGAGTTTTCCGTCGTGCTCGAGATAGACGACGGTTCTCGGGTGCATGGCCCCTCCTTGACTGCTCCCTTCATGAAGCCTCGTCTTTGTTGGAATGGGTTGAAGTAGGGCGTTGCCTTCGTTGAATCATGCACGTTGAAGACATTCGTCCAGAGGGCTGGGCTTGCACATATCTTGTCTCAAACAATGGTGAAGCCGTTCTAATTGACCCTGTGTATGATTACATCAATCACTACGAAACGGTGCTTGCAGAGCGAGGCCTCGATCTTGTAGCGTGCATGGCAACACATACCCATGCCGATCACATCACTGCTTGCTTTACACTCAGTAAGGACCGAAGCATTCCGTTTTACATGTGGAAAGACACAGCTTCTCTTGGCGTAACGGATTACATCGACGAGGAATCCTCTATCACCATCGCTGGCGTGGAATACACATTCCTCCACGTTCCAGGACACACGCAAGATTCTGTCATCATTTGTATCGATGGTCACATTTTTACTGGTGACTTTTTGTTCAACGGTGATGCAGGTGTTGGACGCGATGACCTACCGAGCGGTCGTCTTCTCGAACACTGGAATTCGATACAATCGCTCTCTGTGTTGCCCGATCATGTGCTTGTCTGCAGTGGCCATGAACCACCCGGGACAGAGTTGCAAACACTCGGATGGAATCGTATGCACAATCCAATCTTGACCATGGGCTCATTCGAGGAATTTGTTGAGTGGCAAACTCAAACAGCCGAAAAGCTTGGTTCTGTATCGAAAATCAAAACCGCTCTCCCTGCAAACATATTCGCAGAGATTCCAGATGACATTCCTTGGCTTTCACAGTAAGTGCAAACACATTTGAAGTGCTTTCTCGTCGGTTGAATATGGCCAAATTGCAACGTAAGAAAATCCACTTGGTTTTTTTCCTTCAATTGGTATTTCTGCTTTCACTGACGTCTCCTCTTGTACAGGGTACAAATCCATACGGTGACGTTAGTAAAATGGACGCAGCTCTCGAGTCTGCCTTGCAATCGACACAAGATGTCGATGAATCTTTTGAGGTCATCTTTCAACTCCATTCGCCTGTGACAGATGCTGATTTGGCTTACTTCTCCAAGATCGGAGCGACGCACCTTCACGAAGCGAAACTGATTGATGGTGGACTAATTGAAGCCCCTACGGATGTTCTTCGAAAACTTTCAAACTGGGGACGAGTCGAATATCTTGAATTGAACCGTGAATTGGATTTCTTCTATTTGCCACCTGATTGGGGTGGTGATCCGACTGATCCCTCTCTCATGATGCACGAAACCACACATGTCGTTCGGGCAACAGACGCATGGCACCGAGCCATCATCGATGTCAATGGAAATGTACAGTTTGAAACGGACAATGCCTTTACCGAATGGGACGGAGATGGAACCGCTGTTGTCGACCTCGATACTGGTGTCGATGCGGGTCACCCAGACTTCGATTATCTCGAACCTTGGACTGGTGAGAAAGTCATCTACTCTGCAAAATGGAACGGTGTTTGGACAGAAACCCGAAACTCCGATACATCCTCTGGACACGGAACACACGTCGGTGGAACCATTGCAGGAAACGGTGATGCATCTGCTGGACGAAGAGCTGGCGTCGCCAAGGGCGGACAAATGGTCGCATTAGGAACGGGCGATGGCGCTTCCATCTTTGCTGCAGAACAAGGTCTTGAGTGGACCTTTGAACACTCAATTCCATCGCAAAACCCGTATCACATTCGTGTCGTATCGAATTCATGGGGGACGGACGGTGATTACGATCCAAACGGCGCTATCGCTACAATCACCGATAGACTCACCTTCGAAAACGGTGTTGCCGTTATCTTTGCCGCTTCCAATTCAGGTGGCTCCGGTGGTGGAGGCGAATGTGGTGGAGATTTGCGAACGAACGTGTACGCCAACACGCCTTCCGCAATTTCTGTTGCTGCTCTAACTCACGACGGAACACAGGTCACTTCGTTTTCTTCGAGAGGTTGTATGAATCAACAGCATACGTGGCCCGATGTTGGTGCTCCAGGACGTGACATTTGGGCGACAGCCCCTCGTGGCACCGCCATCGATGCAAGCACTCGAACGCAAGGTGACCTGTACTACATGGCCATCTCAGGGACGTCCATGGCAACCCCTCACGTTGGTGGCATGGCTGGAGTTATTCTCGATATCGCTCCGTCTTTGGGAGTCGCAGATTATCATCGTGAAGACCACGATGAAGGCGATAGCCTCGTCGGTGGTGAGGGTACTGCTGCGTATGGACAATTCGAGGATTGGGATACAGCCAACTATTCACGTGTTCACGAACTTGAACTGATTCTCGAATTAACGGCTCGCTACGAAGGAATGGCGAATGCATGCGAAGACGGTAACGACGAAGATTCATGCAACGATATTCCCGAAGAATGTTATCGTTCTGCTACTGGTGAGTGCCACGATTGGAGAATTGGTCACGGGTTGACCGATGTTGATGCTGCCATGGCATTGGCACGAACGCTTCAACTCATGCGCGACCAAGATGGCGACGGTTTTGTTGATCACCCAGAATACACCGTTTGGGATGCATGGGCCATTTACGAATCCATGATGGTTGAAGCATCCATCCCTGTCAACACCGACCGAGTCAGTCACAGTTGGAAAGGCGATTGGAATCATTTCAACAACGGTGCGACCGGTGCTGTGTATTACACCGAGGATTCCCATTACGTTTGGATTCCAAATGGAACAACGCAAATGGAGGCTCGCTTTGTTCCAACAGAATTTGATTTGGATACTGCCCAAGGCGGTGCTTTGCAACTTGAAATCGATCTTGGAGAAGATGGTAGCAACGATGCACAAGGAGCGTGCACACGCGTTTCGGATGCTTGGATTTGCGACCTCGATGTTGAATCATCGCACTGGAACACATGGGCACATTTCGATGTTACCGGCCAAGCATTCACGTTCCTAGGTATCCTCAACGATCCTGAGTTCTTTGAATCCAGGATTCCCTACACCGTTGATGTTACACTCACGTTGGATTTGAGCGAACCTGTTGACATTTCCATCGAGCAACGACCTGATTTCTATTCTGACCTCGACCCAGCCTCTCCATCGGATGCTTACGAT
>JAAZUV010000184.1 GCA_018623995.1 Methanobacteriota archaeon | reverse complement strand
GAAGTCGTTGCTAAGGAGTGCTCGATTGATCGACAACAAGCCGATGAATTTGCGGCACAGAGTCATCAAAAGGCATCCAAAGCATGGGATGAGGGTTGGTTCGATTGGGAAACATTCCCAATTTCAATACCTCAAAAGCGAGGTGACCCACTTGTTCTTGAACGAGATGAAGGAGTTCGTTCTGGAACGACTGCAGAAGGTCTCTCCAATCTTCGTACTGTTTTCGATAAGGAAGGTATTGTTACTGCAGGAAATGCTAGCACGCTGAACGACGGTGCAAGCGCTGTTCTCGTAACCAGTGAAACATTTGCGAATGAGCAAGGCTGGGAAATCATTGCTACAATCGAAGATTATTGTACGGCTGGTGTGGAACCAGAGCGAGTCATGAGCGCGCCTATTCCTGCGGTCAAGAACCTCCTTGAGCGCAACAATTTGGATGTCATGGATGTTGATGTCTACGAGCACAACGAGGCCTTCGCCTCTGCTTCTTGCGCTGTTGCTCAAGAGGTTGGAATCCCTCATGACCGTTTCAATCTCCATGGTGGAGCGGTCAGTATCGGTCACCCACTCGGTTCAAGTGGAACTCGATGTCTAATCACCATGCTTGGTGTCATGCGTCGTCTTGATGCTAAATCAGGAATTGTAACGCTCTGTCTTGGTGGCGGTAACGCTGTCGCCATGTACGTTCGTCGGTGAAGCCAATCATTCCTCTTCTTTGGACTGATATGGTGTGAAGATGCCAACGTCTTCGAGTATATCGGAAGAACCAGGAAGAACAGAGAGCACATCATCGGTTCGAAGCCCAGTTGCCTTGTAGATTTGATTCGCAAGTTGCTCTTTTTTTGTTTGACCCGGAGAGAGAATTGCATAGCGTTCACAGCGTTGCTTGATGGAAGCAACAGTTCCACTCATGAGCAAGGGTACGCCGTTGATGGCGACCAAGCCAATGCCCAATTGAACATCCAAATCCTTGAACCATTGACGTTGGCCACGAACGATGAAAGCGCCTTTTCCGACGTATTCACCCGTTTGCGCTGATTTCGATACTTGGGCAGGCTTGACTGCAAACACCGTTCCATGTGCGCCTCCGCCGTTCCATGCACGACTCCAACAGAGTGCGAGGGTTGCAGCCTCTTCCAACTTCGCATGGTTGATTCGTTCATCTCCGAGTTTATCGACGAGTTTGTAGGATGGAACGCCAGGTGGGAGTTGACCGTACGGTTCCTCAACAAGAGCAAAACCTTGCGATGCCCGTAGGCTGCAACTAGGTGCTCCGTGGATGTCTGCGTGAAGATACATATCTCCACCAGAGAGATGCTTCTTGACGATTGAATCGTTTCCTTTTGCATCACGCCCACCGACGAGTAGATGGCCCCCAGAAATCATACTCCAGCGATGCTGCTCAAACCAGAGACGTTTCGATCGACGAACCGTCTGCATACGACCACTGGCCTTTTGTTTTGCTTCTTTCTTTTGGGCTCGTTTAAACGCAGTCTTCGTGTCTTCAAGCGCAGTTGTTGCACCACTCGTTTTGTCTTTCTGCTTTCGAGCTGCCTCAAAGTACCGTTGTGCATTTTGATGGACGGAATCATCGAGATGCAACGTGAACGCTTGACCCGGTTGACCGCTTTCATCGGGTAGACGGACCATCATGGTTCGATCAGCAGCATTGCCTGAATCAACCCAAGGATTCTCTTTCAAGCCTTTCAGGACAGGCTTCCAGCCTTGTTTTTGAACGGCTTCCCTGGCTTGTTGCAGAATGGTCTCCACATGCGTCCAATGCTCTTGAATAGCGTGACCAATGGCTTGCTGCTTCTCAATTTTCTTGGCAAACCCTTCAAGCGCTTGTTCTTGTTGTTTCATGCGTCGTTCCAACTTCTCGACTTCTGTTGAATGACCGCGGCCTGGTGCTGCTGCATCCAGTTTTTCCTGTTCTCTTCGAGCAAGGGCGTTCGCATCATGATGCCCTTTCCATGCATCGATGGCAGAACAGAGATTTGAACAGGAATAGGCGATTTTTCCTGAATGCGATGGTAAGAGAAGTGGGGTCGCTTCAGTCGCTGTTTCCCGTAGCGTCGTGGTCGATTTTGCATCGAGTGTTTCCATAGCTACGATGGCTTTCAGCGTATCCTCATTGTATTCCTTCGTTGGTTTGAGGATGAGATGCCCGGTTTGGCTTGAATTGAGTTGTTCGAGAAAGTGTTGCAGTGATGTGAGAACGGTGGCTGCATC
Source organism: Methanobacteriota archaeon (assembly GCA_018623995.1). GTDB lineage: Archaea > Thermoplasmatota > Poseidoniia > Poseidoniales > Poseidoniaceae > MGIIa-L2. The sequence goes on along the minus strand of JAAZUV010000184.1, from coordinate 1,262 downwards.
AGCATCGTCCGTCGAACTGTTCGGTTCAAGGCCTGCATGTTCACAGACGGCGTTTGCATAGATGCCTCCAAGATTGATCTTCCCACCTAGGGTCGAAACAAGGTCCCTATCAGACTCAGCAAAGGCTTCTTCCAGTGATTCAAGTGTCAAGGTATGTGGATCAACCGCAGCTGGTGGAGGGATGTACGTCTCTCCTTTCTTGATGGTTCGACCCGAATAACTTGCATGGGTCAGAGGTTGAATGATCACATCGTTCTCATCCACCAGGATGACATTCCCGTTGCGAAACAACTCAACACTGAGTGAGCGTTGACCATTTTTTGTGTCGAAGCGGAACATAAGGACACGGTCAAAGCCCAACTGTTCGACCTTGGTTAATCGAGCATTCTTGAGATGCTTCCTCAGTACCATCGCAAAGGATGGGGGCGTCATAGGCATTGGACGATCGCGTTTTGATGTGTAGACACGTTGTCCACGAACGATAACCAGATCAAATTGGTCAGCCTCCTTAGGATTGATTCGAAGGACGATTTGCTCATAATGAGGCATGTAGGCTTTTTTGACATAGGCTCCTGACCAAGCATCCAATTCGAGCGAAACTGCTCGAACATCGAAACCGGTCATGGAGTCTTTCATGTCAATCCCTGCTACTCTACAAACTTCAACAGTACTTTACCAATGTTCTTTCCATCATGGATGTGTTGGTGGGCCTTTGCAACGTCTTTTGCATCGTATATCGAGTCGATGATGGGCGTTAACGCACCCTCCTTGATTCCTTTGAGGATGTTTTGCATTTGTTCTTGCATGACGTTTTCATCGTTCCATGTTCCCATATGAACGCCGAAAACGCCTTGATTTCTGGACATCATGAGCATCGGATCGAATCGTGGTCGACTTCGCAATGCCTTGAGTGCTTTCCATAATGATCGCTTCGATGATGGAGCAGCCGATGACATCCCATAGGTGTACAACTTCCCACCTTGGGCAAGAATTGAGAGACTTCGTTTGAGGTGCTCGCCACCGATTGGGTCGAGGATGTGATCAACGCCTCGACCGTTGGTTTGAGAACGAATGATTTCGACGAAATTTTCGTTGTGACGATCGATGGCTACAGCATCGTAGGAGCGGATGATGTCGGCCTTTCCAGCCGAGGCTGTTGACCAGACCTTGGTCACACCTGCCCATTGACACAATTGCAATGCAGCGGTTCCAACACCACCTCCTCCGCCGTGGATAAGGACAGAATCGGTTGGTTTGAGATT